>CAZOEH010000006.1:4644-22588 GCA_964578785.1 uncultured Desulfonema sp.
ATAAGATCGGCGTCGATGGCCGTAATTATAATTGTGTGTATTTTTTTTTCGGGATCAAAAAGGTTGTTAACTTGCAGATTCCCGGGCAGGCATGTAAGGTAGTTCCTGACCGATTCAATAGACTGGTCTGCAGTACCTTTTCCGAACGAATCATCAATTTCATCTTCTGAAACATCTATTGAAATTGCATTGCAGGTTTTACCGAAATTACCGACATATGGAGATATGTCTGTTATCGTGCCTGAAACCGGGGAAACAGAATGCCCGTCGGAATCAGCAAAAAGGAATATTTTCTGCCCTGTTTTTACCTTATCTCCGGCCTTGTATAACAGCTGCTTCTTGCCGTCGGATATTGCGTTGAAAAAAATCACGGCCTTTTTCGGAACCGGAATAATCGTGATTTTACAGGCAGGATCAATAACATCATATTCGAGATGCGGTTTGTTTAGCATTGATCAGTAATCGCCCCTTCTCCGTCGCAGCGGATCCATTCGCGTACTTCGCGGTTTCCTATTTCTGGTTTCTGATTCATGGTCAGCACTTCGATACTCTGCTTTTTCCCCCGGCCACTCGAATCCCTTCGCTTATTCATGGCACCAGTTACACCTTTTATCCTTGTCGGCCGGGCCTGCTTCCGCTTTTATATGGCACTCCTCGCACTGTCCGTGAAACGCGTCAGTTTTTTTTGTAAATTTCATACCTTCAAAATCTTCAGATTCATGACACTCCAGACATGTTTTGGGAGCAGGTGCACCGTCTTCCGAAGAAACATGGCAGTCACCGCAGGCACGTACGGAAGAGTCATCTCCTTCCGGATGATGGTGGCAATCGCCGCATGAAAGAGCATAGCCTTTTTCTGAAACATGTGTTTTATGGTCAAATAAAACTTTTCCGGCCAGGCTTTTAAACATGATTCTGACCGGCGCCCCGGGGGTTCCGGCTGGAAATGCCGAAAAGCTGATTATTCCGACAATTAAAAGGATAGCAGCAAGAGAATATGCGATCCTAAGTTCTTTCTTTGAACTCATTATTAATCCTTTACAGTACAAGAAAGGTTCCAGAGTTGTTGAAGTGTCAGATATGGTTTCAGGGTTCAAATAAAGCCTTGTGGCCTACTCTTTACGCTTCACGCTCAATGTCCTTTTCATGCTTTAACCTTTTTGCCCTTCTTCGTTTCTGATTCCAAGTTTCAGGTTACCGGCTGTTTACGTATTTTGACCTTTTGATTCCTCGAATCCTTTTTAGCAGGCTTCTCCTAGCACATAAAAAAAACGCTTTCAAGAATATTTTCCGATAAAATGAATTAAAAGCAAAATTAGCAATCGGTTCATTTTGCCATAAAGCTGTAAATAAGGAACAAAAGGATTCAAGGATTCAAGGGGTCAAGGGTTCAAGGGAAAGATCGTGAATCGAAAAGTGAAGACTCACCACTAGGCCACAAAGACACAAAAACAATTCTTAGTGTCTTTGTGGCCTAGTGGCTGCAAAACGAGCGACGAGCAACGAATAACGAACCACGATAAACGAATAATGAACCACGATAAACGAAAATCGAAATGCGAGGCGCGATCTATGAACAGACCCCGCATTTGCCGCATGAATTCATCTGACAGGGAAGCGTTTTCCTCCCTAGCAATGCCTTTTGATATTCTTTAATCAGGAAAGATTTTTTAATTCCATGATCTATGAAGTCCCATGGTAATAATTCTTCAGAGCGCCTTTCCCTGTTAATGTAAAAGGCCGTGTCAAGAGGTGAAGCTTTTAATGTCTTTGCCCAGTTGCCCCTGTTTGTGTTTACATGAGACAGGAACCCCGACACCCTGCGGTCTCCTCTTGAAATAAGAGCCTGGAGATAACTTCTTTTAGGCGGTTCAGAATCGGTACGGATATTCGCTTCCTTCCTGAGGCCTTCTTTTATATGCGTTATTTTCTCTTTTAACGACATCAGGCTTTCCATGGGAACCCACTGGAATGGAGTGAAGGGTTTGGGGACAAAGGGGTTGATGCTTACCGTGATTTGCCCGATACGTTTTTTTATCCTGCTTGACTCAAGAAAACGCTTTTTTATTTTCCGGCAGAGAATCACTATCTCTTCAACATCATCCATGGTTTCGGTGGGAAGGCCCGTCATAAAATAGAGTTTAATATTTGGGATACCGCTTTCGACTATTGTTTCTGTAGCGGCCAGGATCTGCTCCTCGGTTATACCCTTGTTTATAACGTCGCGTATTCTCTGTGATCCACCGTCAGGAGCAATTGTTGCGGTTTTGACCCCGCTCTTTTTAAGCGCGGAAACAAGCTCTGCGGAAATAGCATCAGCTCTTAAGGAGCTGAAGGATATTTTACTTTCCATTTGTTGGGCTATACCGCAAAGTTCCGTAATTCCGGGAAGATCCGAAACAGCAGCTCCGACAAAGCCTATCTTGTCCGTAATGCCGGCACTCGTCTCAATGCATTTTTTCAGGCAGGATACAGTTCTGAATCTCGGAGGCCTGTAGATGTAGCCTGCGCTGCAAAACCTGCAGCCGTGAGGACATCCTCTCGATACTTCAATTAGAAAAGTCCGGTCAAAAGCGGTTTGCCGGGATATGATGCTGCTGCATGTCCGGTATGTTGAAATATCTTTTAAGTAAGCCCGTCTGACTTTTTCAGGCAGGCCGGGTAAGACCGGGTAAAATTGAGCGAGAGTTGCGTCTTTGTTGTAGGATACTTCATAAAATGACGGGACATATATTCCCGGCAAATTCCTCGCAATTTCCAATAAAATATCTTTTTTCCCGGTTCCCGGTTCATATAACCGGAAGAATCGTTCCATTATTCCTTCCGCTTCACCAATGAAAAAGCAGTCAATAAATTCTGAAACAGGCTCCGGGTTTATAAAACAGGCAACTCCCCCTGCCATGACAAGAGGGTGGGGGTGGCCTCTGTCAATGGATTTCAGGGGGAGTCCTGCTCTTTCGAGAATTGAAAGAATGTTTACAAAATCGTTTTCAAAAGATACGGAAAAAGCAATTATATCAAAATCGGCAAGCCGTCTCGATGATTCTATGGTTTGCACCGGGCTTGCATCGGTCCCGGGCAGAAAAGCCCTTTCACACAGGACGGAATCAAGTCCGTTCAAAAGATTATATACGGTCTGAAAACCGAGATTTGACATCCCGAGTTCATAGACATTCGGATAGACAAGGGCTACCCTGACATGTCCTTTCCATTGCTTTCGTACAGCGCCTGTCTCGTAATCCGAAAAAGGCTTTATCTTTCTCTTTTCTTTCCATGACATTGATTGAATCGCCCGGGCACTTAGCCTAATCGGCTTTTTTCCGTAAAAAAGTCGGGACATCAAGATCGCTGTTATCTATAACCAATCCCTTGTAACCCCTGTATGTCGCGCCTCCCGATTCGCCGGCAGCCTGTTGCCTGCGTATGAAAGTGGGCTCATCATAAATTGCGGCGTTTTTCATGTCTTCAATCGTCAGGCTCCTCACTTTTCCTCTCAGAGCGGATTTATCCTCTTTTTCCGGTTTGACCTCCTCATTCGGCTGGCCGATTCCGGTCGCTATAACGGTTACCCTTATATCATTTCCGAGGCTGTCATCTATGGCGGTCCCCCAAATTATGTCGGCGTCTTCACCTACTTCTTTGTAAATTCTGTCCGAAGCTTCGGTCATTTCTTCCATTGTCAGGTCGCTGCCGCATGTTATGTTCATCAAAACACCCTTTGCGCCTGCGATGGAAATGTCTTCCAGGAGAGGATGGGATATTGCCCGTTCGGCCGCTTCAACCGCCCTGTTTTCGCCGTTTCCTATCCCGATACCCATTATTGCCATACCGGCCTTTGACATTGTTGTCTTTACGTCTGCAAAATCGAGGTTGACTAGGCCCGGCATCATGATCAGGTCGGTAATTCCCTTAACCGAATGGAGAAGAACTTCATCCGCTCTCAGGAACATATCCAGCGCTTTTGCATTCTTTGAAGCAAGGCCTCTGAGTCTGTCATTGGGAATTGTTATCACGGTGTCTGCATGTTTCTTTAGTTCATTGATTCCCTCTTCAGCCTGCTTCATGCGCTTTTTCCCCTCGAAGGAAAAAGGCTTTGTTACGACGGCAACTGTCAGAGCTCCTATTTCCTTGCATATCTTGGCTATGATAGGAGCGGCTCCGGTTCCGGTTCCTCCGCCGAAACCGGCGGTAATGAAAACCATGTGACTGTCTTCAAGCGCTTTTCTGATTGCCTCTTCGTTTTCAAGCGCGGCTTCGCGCCCGATTTGAGGGATGGCTCCAGCTCCAAGGCCCCGGGTCAATTTCTCCCCGAGCTGAATTCTGATCGAAGCCATCGATTTTTCAAGGGCCTGAGAATCGGTATTGGCTGCTATGAACTTTACACCTACCAGATTGGAAGAGATCATGTTGTTGATTGCGTTTCCTCCCGCGCCTCCCACACCAATAACCTTGATTTTTGCCGAATTTTCATTTTCTACGATGCTGAACATATTTCACCCCCCATGAAATAATTGTTTTGGACTCCGGTCCCGATTTATGGTTTATCATTCGCTCCGCTCATTTCCGAATATCGTACATCGTACATCGAAAAGCGAAACTCGATATTCGAAATTCGATGTACAGCTTTTATTTCTCTTCGAACCCTGTTTTTCATATCACTTCGCTGAACCATTTTTTCATCCTGCTCATAACCCTGTTGAAGATATTTCCGTCGCGGATTCTGAATTTCTTCCTGGTCTGGTTTTTTGCCCCGTATATGACGAGCCCGACCCCCGTCGCATACATAGGGTTATTCACTACGTCAACGAGCCCGCCGATTCCCATGGGCTTTCCGAGGCGGGTCGGAAGATTAAAAACCGATTCCGCTATTTCTGTTACATCATTTAACAAAGCTGATCCTCCGGTTAAAACGATGCCTGAAGGGACTAGATTCTCCATTTCAGCTCTGTAAATCTCCCTTTTTATAAGTGTAAAAATCTCTTCCATGCGTGGTTCGAGGATTTCGCCTAGTATCTGGCGCGAAAGCTTTCTCGGCGTACGTCCTCCCATGCCCGGAACTTCGATCATTTCATCGTTCCCTATGTTTTTAGCAACACAGCTTCCGTATTTTATCTTGATTTTTTCAGCTTCGGGGATCGGGGCTCTCAAACCAACTGCAATATCGTTAGTCAGGTTATTGCCTCCCAGCGCTAGAACAAAAGTGTGTTTGATGTTTTTACCGGAAAAAACAGCAAGGTCAGTCGTTCCCCCGCCAAGATCCAGGAGTATTGCGCCGAGCTCCTTCTCTTCGTCGGTCAGAACAGCTTCTCCGGAAGCAAGCGCTTCAAGTACTATATCGCACACGTCGAGGCCTGAACGGTTTGCGCATTTAACAATATTATGAGCGGATGTAACTGCGCCTGTCACAATATGTATTTTTGCTTCGAGCCTTACACCGGCCATGCCTATCGGATTCTGGATTCCCGCCTGTTCATCAACTATATATTCCTGGGGGAGTACGTGTATAACTTCACGATCCATGGGGATTGCCACCGCCCTTGCTGCTTCAATAACACGCTCGATGTCCTGCTGAGTCACTTCAGGCCCTTTGATACCTACAATCCCTCTGCTGTTGAAGCCTGTGATGTGGCCTCCGGCGATTCCTGCGTAAACGGATGATATTTCACATCCGGCCATAAGTTCAGCCTCTTCAACCGCTTTTTTTATTGAATCGACGGTTGATTCGATATTTACAACAACACCTTTCCTAAGACCTATGGAAGGATGAGTGCCTATTCCGATTATGTTTATTGCACTATCGGTAACTTCGCCGACAACCGCGCATATTTTGGTTGTACCGATATCAAGGCCGACTACGATGTTATCGTGTGACGGCATTTCAAACCTCCTTTGTACCTTTTTGCTTTTGCGCCTTTATATCTTTATGTTCCGCTCCCCGGGCCTCTTGAATCTTTAAACTTTCAGATTCATAAGACGGCCTTTTATTTGCAGGGCTTACAACTACACGGTTCAGGCTGTTGTTTAAATCCACGGTTTCAAAATCCGGAAAGTCCGGGCCGTTTTTAACGTAGTGAAGTACGTTTTTCAGCCTTTCAAACTTATCCTGATAGTTGTCATATCCGAGCTTGATGGCTTTCATCTCATCAAAAGCATGAATTGTGAGGCCGATTTCCCTGTCGACTCGAATCAGTTTGATCTCGTTGCCGGGCAGAACGGTTTCGGATCTTTGTCCGAGTTTCAATACGTTCATTACCGCATTAAATGCGACGGTTCTCTTTGCGCCGCTTCAATTTAAATCTGAAAAGGCCAGGCCTTGTATTACCGGAACTCCGCCCGGATCTGCGGCGACCTTTTCTTTGAATATTTCCCCGCTCTCATTCAGTAAAAATTCTTTTCCAAGATCGAGAACTGCGATGCATTTGTGTTCCGTAATTTTTATTATTATTCCTGATGGGATTTTTCTGCCGACCTCGGCTTCAGCCACCCATGGATTTGCCATGATTTTTTTTCTGACCATTGAGATGTTGACTGAAAGAATATTATCTCCTTGATTTATTCCGGCTTCTTTTATTATTTCTTCCCCGGATAAGACTCTGTTGCCTTCGACTTCAATGGTTTTTGCCCTGAAATAATCGCACTGTGTCAGAAAGTCATATCCGAATATGTATAACAGGCTGAGGGCGGGGATAATTGCGACAGCAAGAGCCGTCTTAAAATAAAAGAGAATCCGATCTTTAATACCGGCGCCTTTTTTCCTGGTATACCTGTTCCTGTGAAATAGTTTCTTCTTCTTTTTAAATCCCAACAATTTTAACCTCCGGTTCAAGTTTAATACCGAATCTGTCAAATACTTTCTTTTGTATCAGCTGCATAAGCGCAAGAATATCGGAGGCCGATGCCTTGCCTGAGTTAACAATAAAATTGGCGTGTTTTGCCGAGATTTCCGCTCCGCCTATCCTTGTTCCTTTCAAACCGGCCATATCGATAAGCTGTCCTGCTGTTTTGCCTGCAGGCGGGTTTTTAAAGAAGCATCCCGCGCTCGGCATGTCAGACGGCTGATTCTCAAGTCTCTTCTTCATAATTTCCCCGGCCTCTTTTTCCAGGAAGGACGGATCCGACCGGCGGAGCCTGAAACTGCCGTCTATTATTATCGGCGCTCCCTTGCTCCTATCCGTCAGATCTTTATTCCAGGAGAGATTCCTGTATGAATAATCCATCTCATCCCTGGTGATTTTGAACATCGCGCCGGAAGATATCATGACATTTACCGAGTCAAGAATATCCGATACCGACCCGTACGATGTGCCTGCATTCATCATAATTGCTCCGCCGACTGTTCCGGGAATCCCGAGAGCAAAGTTCATGCCCGATAATCCTTCCCTGATTGCAAAACGGCACAGCGTTTGTGCCCTTACACCGGCCATAGCCGTAACTAAAACCGGTTCCGTCTCTTTCCCTGAACAAGAAATTCCGCTTAAGCATTTTGTGATAAGAATAACTATCCCGGGTATTCCGTTATCTTTTACGAGGAGATTCGATCCGTCTCCAATTACAATGTATGGAATGCCCTTATCCCCCGACCAGCTTATTATTTCCGTAAGTTGCTCAAGGCTTTCAGGTACGGTAAGGGCTTCGGCAGGCCCCCCGACCCTGAAATAAGTATGCCTCGACATCGGTTCGTCAAATGCGACACAACTGCCAAGCATATTCATGAGACGGTTTCTGGAATCCTGATCAAGCAGCATTTTACTTCTTTACACCCCTCTTTTTATTCTTCATCAATCCGTCAAGTACCGCCATGCCGATCTTCCATACATCTCCCGCTCCCTGTGTCAGAAGGATATCGTTTTTTCTTAATAAGCGGTTAAGATATTTTACCGCGCTTTCGTGTCCTTCTATGTAACTAACTTCCTTATGTCCGTGGGAGGCGATCCCTTCGCACAATGAAACCGAATCGACCCCTTCAATCTTTTTTTCTCCCGCTGAATAGACAGGGAGAATAAGAAGATGATCGGACTGATAGAAAGCGCGCGTAAAATCATCAAAGAGCGCTTTTGTTCTCGTATAACGGTGCGGTTGAAATACAACCACAATACGTTTATCCGGCCAGCTTTCCTTTGCAGCCTGCAAAGTCGTTTTTATTTCGGTCGGATGATGCCCGTAATCATCTACGACGGTGATTCCTTTTGCCACTCCTTTTATCTCGAGTCGACGCTGAACACCCTGCAAAGTTTCAAGAGCGTTTTTTATGATATCAAAAGGTATCCCAAGTTCCATGCCGACTGCGATGCCGGCCATCGAATTATACACATTATGAATTCCCGGGAGATTCAGGATGATTTCTCCGAGTATCTTTCCGTGCCGGTAGACTTTATATCTGCTTTTCAGTCCTTCGATAGAAATATTTTTGGCATGAAAGTCCGCCTGGGAACTCATACCATAAGTAGTGTAGCGCTTTTTTATTTTCGGAATAATATCCTGAACAAATTCATTGTCGAGGCAGAGTACTGCAAGACCGTAAAAAGGTATCCTGTCGATGAACTCAATAAATGCATTTTTGATGTCGTCAATATCTCTGTAGAAATCAAGGTGCTCCCTGTCGATATTGGTGACTACGGCTATTGCCGGAGAATATTTCAGGAAAGAGCCGTCGCTTTCATCCGCCTCCGCCACGATAAAATTACCCTGTCCCAGAAGAGCGTTGGAGCCTATGCTTTTTAATTTGCCGCCTATAACCACCGTAGGGTCGAGGCCTCCTTTCGCAAGCACCGAAGCAATAAGGGATGTGGTAGTCGTTTTTCCGTGAGCTCCAGCGACGGCAATGCTGTATTTGAGCCGCATCAGTTCAGCAAGCATTTCAGCCCTTGGTATCACGGGAATAGATGTCTGTGCCGCGGCAATAACTTCCGGGTTATCGGGGCTTATTGCGGAAGATATTACAACCACGTCGGCGCCTTCAATCCGGCTGCCGTGATGCCCTTTATACACAGTGCCTCCGAGACTTATTAATCGTTCGGTTATATCGGTTGACGCAGTGTCGGAGCCCGAAACCTTGTAACCGAGATTCAGAAGCAATTCGGCTATGCCGCTCATGCCTATTCCGCCGATTCCTACAAAATGAATGTGGTATTTTTTTTGATACATGGTTAAACCTTGTTATTCTGCAAAGATCTCAGGTTTTACTATCTACGCCGGAGTTAGCCGTTTCTAATTTAATAGTCTGAAGGCTTTTAGACCGAAGGCTTTTAGTTACTTCAGCCTTCAGCCTTCAGCCTTTTAACTATTTTATAACAGTCGTTTACTATGATTTCAGCCGCATCAGGCCTGCTGAATTTTTTTGCCTCAGATGCCATTTTGGAAAGTTCCGGGGTGTGTCCCGCAAAATACTCAATTCTTTCAGCAAGCATCTTTCCGTTTAAATCAGCTTCTGTAATAATTATCGCCGCACCTGCATCGGAAAGCGCGCGGGCATTTTTTGCCTGATGGTCATCAGCCGCAAAAGGGTAGGGAATGAAAATTGCTCCCCGTCCTATGGCCGTCACTTCCGCTACGGTAGTTGCTCCGGCCCTGCATATTATCAAATCAGCCTGACCGTAACACTTTGCCATATCGTCAAAAAACGGCTTTACAACACCGGTAATTCCGGATTGCGCATAAAAACCGGCAACGATTATTTCGTCGGAAACGCCGGTCTGATGCACGAAGAGATATTTATCTTTCGCTTTAATATGCAGAAGGGCCTCGCCAACCGCCATATTGATGCTGTGAGCCCCCTGGCTCCCGCCAAGCACAAGAACAGTAAAAGGTTTTTTATTCCCGGAGCCTGTGACTGTATCCGCTTTTGCGGCGTCTTCTGCGGCAGCAAGGATTTCTCTTCTCAAGGGATTGCCTGCAACAAGTGTTTTGCCGGGAGCAGCGGAAAATTTTGTTCCTTCAAATGAAACAAATATGCGGTTCGCAAAGCGGGAGAGAATCCGGTTTGTTATTCCCGGGAGAATATTCTGCTCATGAAGGGCTGTTTTAAATCCGAGCATCCATGCCGTCAGTATGACAGGACCTGCTGAATAGCCTCCCACTCCGACAACGATATGCGGATTAAAGTCTTTTATTATTTTAAAAGACTCGAACATCCCTTTAGGTATTATGAAAAGTGATTTTATCATTTTGAACAACCCGCGGCCTTTTATCCCTTCCACTGTAATGCTTTTGTGATCAAAGCCTGCTTTTCCGACGGTTGCTTTTTCAAACAGGTTTCCTGTACCTACAAAGAGAATGCGGCTCCGGGAATCTTTTGCAATAAATTCATTTGCGATTGCAATTCCCGGAAACAGATGACCGCCAGTACCGCCTCCCGCAATAATCACACGCATTCCTTTGGCCTTTCGCCTCAAGCCTTAATTGTACCCCGAATATCGTACATCGTACTTCGGTATTCGGTATTCGGTATTCGATGTTCGATATCCGCCGCACGATTGCCTATGTTCATAAGTATTCCTATCGACGCCATGTTAACAAGAAGCGATGTTCCGCCGTAGCTTAAAAATGGAAGGGTAAGCCCCTTTGTCGGTAAAATACCGAGCGTAACACCTATGTTAATACAAACCTGTATGCCTATTGCGGCTGTAATGCCTGTTGCCAGGAATGAGCCGAAATTATCATCCGTATTTTTTGCTATTTTCATTCCCCGCCATAATATGAGAGCATACATTGCAAGAATCATCAAAACGCCGATAAGTCCCAGTTCTTCTCCTATAACTGAAAAAATAAAATCGGTGTGGGGCTCGGGCAGGTAATGAAGTTTTTGATAACCTTTGCCTATTCCGGCTCCCCAGATTCCTCCGGTTCCGAAAGCCATTAAAGAATGGACTATCTGATATCCCTCGTCGGCAGGATATTGCCACGGATCCCAGAAACTCATCAGCCTTTTTACCCTGTATTCCGCGCTGACCATGTAAATGTAGGCAACTGGAAGAAGCAGGAGTACAGACGGAACAAGATGCAAAAGCCTCACGCCTCCGACAAAAAGCATGAGCCACGTTATGGCGGATAGTATAACAACGGAACCGAAATCGGGCTGAAGAAACATAAGTGCCGTAAATATCCCAAGGACAATGACATGCGGCAGAAAACCTACATAAAAGTTCGACAGGTTCTCACATTTTTTGTCAATGGAATAAGAGAGATATATAATCATTGAAAGACGGGCAAATTCGGAAGGCTGAACCGTAAACCCGCCGAAACGCAGCCATCGTGCCGAACCTCCCGCGGAATACCCAAGCCCCGGAATAAATATCGCGACGAGTAATATAATTGCAAATATGAGAAGGGGATAAGCCATTATTTTAAAATGTCTGTATGGAAAATGCCTGAAGCCCACTAAAATTATCAGGCCGGCTATTGCGAACATCGCCTGCTTTTTTAAAAAGAAGTAATCTGTTCCGAATTTCTTGAAAGCAAGGACTGAGCTTGCGCTGTAGACCATTATTATCCCTATTGCTGTCAGCATAAGGACGGGGAACATGATTTTAACGTCATAATACCCCATGGGTTTGTTTACGGATGTTATTAATCTGCCGTCATTTCTTATCATATGCTTCTCTTCAATGCTTCTACAGCTTTGCGGAAAATTTCTCCCCTGTGGGCATAGCTTCTGAACATGTCAAAACTCGTACAGGCCGGAGATAGAAGCACTATGTCACCCGGAGCTGCAGCCTCATGCGCCAGCCCCACAGCATCTTCCATTGTGCCTGCGGAAGTTGCTTCAACAATATCTCCGAGTGCGGTTTTTATCTCCTCCTTCGCCTCACCTATAAGAATAAGTTTTTTTGCATGCGCCCGGACTGCCTCTCTGAGAAAGATGAAGTTGATACCCTTGTTTCTGCCTCCCAAAATAAGAATAACCGGCTCGCGGAATACCTCAAGCGCCTTGATAACCGAATCGACGGTTGTAGCTTTTGAATCGTCGTAATATTTCACGTCATTAATTTCGGCGACAAGCTCGATTCTGTGAGGAAGACCTCTGAATTTTTTCAGGGCACGCCTGATTCCGATAGGATTTCCGCCGGCTGCAAAGGCCGCAAGAGTCGCAGCTGCGATATTCTCCATATTATGTCTTCCTGGAAGATGTATCTCGGAGCTGCGTAATAAGAAATCCGCTCCACCTTCAGAAGGTTGGCCGATTATTGTTCTGATCGGGATATTTAAGGATTTATTCAGTTTGAAAATTATACTGTCATCGGTTATTCTTGCATATTCCTCATGATCCGGAGATTCGGGGTCTTTAAAAAAAGGCAGTTTGCAGCACTTAATGTTCCCGCTTACCTGCAGTACAGATTGATCAGAAGCATTGAAAACGGAGATGTCATTGCCTTTCTGGTTTTCAAAGATCCTCGCCTTTGACTTCATGTAGGCGTCAAATCCGGGATAACGGTCGAGATGATCTTCCGTAATATTCAGCAGAACACTGACCCTCGGCCTGAATCTCTTTATTGTGTCGAGCTGAAAGCTGCTGATTTCGGCTATTACAACTTCAGCCCTTTTTTCGCTTCCGACATAATCTATAAGTGGTTTTCCGATATTGCCTCCGACAAAAACCTTTAAGCCCGATTCATCAAGCATATTGCCTATAAGCATTGTCGTTGTGGTCTTTCCGTTTGTTCCGGTTACTGCGACTATCGGTTCTTTAATGAATCTTGATGCAAGCTCGATTTCTCCGGTAATGACCGCGCCCCGTCCGGCGGCCCTTGCAACAGGTTCAATCGTATGCGGCACTCCCGGGCTCAATATGATGAGTTCGGCATTTTGGAAAAATGAAGAACTGTGCGTTCCAAGTTCAACATCAACCCCTATTGCCTGAAGCTTTTTTGCAGCAGCATCAAGGTTATTATCCTTTGAAGAATCCGACACCATTACTTGAGCGCCTCTTTTTTTTAAAAAAACGGCTGTCGATATTCCTGTTTTTCCCAAGCCTACTACTACTGTTTTTTTCCCGGATATTTCCATTAGTTCCTTAAAATGATGAATTAGACTGAAGCTTTTTAGGCTGAAGACTATTAGTTAACACCTTAAGTCTATCCACCTTCAGCCTTCAGTCTTTAGCCTCACGCCTTACGCCTTTTTACCTCAACTTAAGCGTGCTTAAAGAAATGAGAGCAAGCGCAATCGCAATGATCCAGAATCTTACTATTACCTTGGGCTCCGGCCATCCTTTAAGTTCGAAATGGTGATGAAGCGGAGCCATCCTGAATATCCTTTTCCCTTTCGTCATTTTGAAAAAGCCCACCTGAAAAATCACAGAAAGGGCTTCGATTACGAATAACCCTCCGACAATAATGAGCAGGATTTCCTGTTTTGTTATTACCGCAACCGATCCGATAACAGCTCCGAGAGACAACGATCCCACATCGCCCATAAAAACCTGCGCCGGATATGCATTGAACCAGAGGAAGCCCAGGCCTGCACCTGCAATTGCTCCGCAGAATACCGTTATCTCGCCGCTTCCCGGCACGTAATTGATTTGAAGATACTCTGCGATTCTGACATGTCCGGTAACATAGGCAAAGATCATGTATGTTACCGCTGTAATGATTGCCGGTCCAATGGCAAGGCCGTCAAGTCCGTCTGTAAGATTAACGGCATTTGAAGTTCCGACAATAACAAGCGCCGCGAAAAGTATGTAAAACAGACCGAGATCGGGTGAATATTTCTTGAAAAAAGGAAAGGTAAGAGTGCCTGGGAAATCAGGGGTCAGATAGATCAATGTTCCTACAATCAGAGCGAGCAGGGACTGCATGGTAAATTTTTGGAGTACGCTTAAGCCCTTGTTTTGCTTTTTTACCTGCTTCAGGTAATCATCAGCAAACCCAATTGCTCCGTAACCTGTGATAACCAGCAGCAGTATCCATATGTAGTAATTGGCAAGATTGCACCAGAGCAGAGTTGATACTGTGATAGAAAAAACAATAAGCGTTCCGCCCATTGTAGGTGTGCCGGTTTTCTTCAGGTGAGCCTGAGGGCCGTCTTCCCTTATGTACTGGCCGATCTGCATGCCGGCGAGTCTGCGTATAACCCATGGCCCGAGAAGAAAACAGATCAGAAACGCGGTTAAAACGGCGTATATTGTCCTGAAAGTAATGTATCTGAATACATTAAAGACGGAAAATTGCATATGAAGCGGATATAATAAATGATAAAGCATCTTCTTATTCTCCCGCCCATTCCTTCAGTTTTAATACGATCTTTTCCATTTTCATCCCCCTTGAACCCTTGACAAGCACCCAGTCTTCAGCCTTAAGCCGGCATATCAGATCATCAATAATATTTTCATGCGTCCCGGTAAAAACTGCGGAAGGTTCCATACCGTTTTCCACAGCCCCCTCCGCAATTTGTCCGGAGAATTCACCTGAAGCATAAAGCCTTGCAATTCCGGATTTCGCAGAAAGCGCTCCGATTTTGCGGTGCATCTCTTCAGAGTGTTTTCCCAGTTCAAGCATGTCACCTGCCACAAGAATCCCGCGCTTATTCCCCTTAAGCACGGTAAGGGTTTTTATGGCAGCCTCCATTGATCCGGGATTTGCATTGTAGGAATCGTCGATGATAGTGATTCCGTTCTGCATGGTAAATAAACTCATCCTTCCTTTTACGGGAATGAAATTTTCCAGGCCTGCTTTTATATCGGATGCATTTAACCCGAGATGGTATCCGGCTGATGCTGCCGCAAGAGCGTTCGATACCATGAAATTTCCGGGGACCGGGAGATTAACCGTTATGGTCTCTTTGGGAAGCCTGAGTATAAATGAAGTCGAAGTTCCATTTGCCGTAACAGACAGCGCTCTTATCGATGCTTTCTCCGAATGTCCGAAGAGAATCACTTTCCGTTCCGCTTTTTGAGCAAGGCGCATGACTCTTTCATCATCTGCATTGAGTATTGCCGTTCCGGCCGGATCAAGGCCTGCAAGGAGTTCTCCTTTGGCATTCATGACCCCTTCAATGGAATCAACTCCTTCGAGGTGTGCCGAACCGATATTCGTTATTATGCCGATGTCGGGTCTGCATATTCCGGCAAGTCTCGAAATTTCGCCGGGGTGATTCATACCGAGCTCAACCACTGCCATTTTGTGAATCGGGCTTAATTTAAGAAGGGTCAGCGGCAGGCCGATCTCATTGTTCAGATTCCCTGTTGTCGAAAGAACGTGAAAACGGCGTGAAAGGATTGCGCTTGTCATCTGCCTTGTGGATGTTTTCCCGTTTGAGCCGGTTATTGCAACTACCGATACCCCGGCTCTTTTCCTGTTATGAGTCGCGAGATCACCCAGTGCTTTTACGGTATCTTCGACCGCAACACAAAGTATCCCGGCCTTTTCCCATTTGCCGCAGGGAAGCAGTCCGATATGGCCCCTCCCGGCAATCAGTCCTTTTATGCCTTTACCGACAACCTCATCTGCAAAGGTATGTCCGTCATGAGAATTACCTTTTATTGCTACAAAAAGATCACCGGGAGAAATTGTTCTTGAGTCGATAGAAACGCCGGTAAATGTGCGGGTTGCGCCGCCTGAAACAATAGTGCCTTTTGTCGCTTCAATTATTTCTTCCGTGCTCCAGGAGAACGGCCGTTTTGCCCGATCAGCGGATAAAACGGCAGACTTTGCTTCCTCCCTGTCGTCAAATGGGATAGTATTCATCCCGATTATCTGGTAAGTTTCATGTCCTTTTCCGGCTATCAGCACGGTATCGCCTTCACGGGCGGTTTGTATCGAAAGATGGATTGCTTTCCTCCGGTCATGTTCTACCGCATATCCCTGTTTATTAAAAAAGGGCGTCAGATCTTCCGTATCATAACGATGAATGTTATTTCGGCTGATGCCGGCTGATATCTGGCTTATGATTTCTTCAGGATCTTCTGTTCTCGGATTGTCGGATGTAATGATCGCAAGATCTGAAAGGGTTGTGGCTATTTCACCCATAATTGGTCGCTTAGTCCTGTCCCTGTCGCCGCCGCATCCGAAAACGGATATAAGTCTTCCTCTTGTAATCGGTCTTAAGGATAGAAGAACGTTTTTTAGAGCATCGGGAGTATGGGCGTAATCAACATATACAGGCACTCCGGAATCGCTGTTTATCCGTTCGAGCCGTCCGGGAATGACTGATACCGATTCAATTCCATTTTTTATTATTTCGGTTGAAATACCGAACCCTGAAGCGGTTCCCGCAGCACACAGTATATTTTCGACGTTGTGTTTTCCCACAAGATTCGAATTGCTTTTGAAGGTACCCCGGGGAGTGGAAATCAAGGCCTCGATTCCTTTCGTACCAAGAGTAAAATCAGAGCAGTAAACTGCGTATTCGGCGGATGTACCGGTTGTTATGCATTTGTCTTTAAGAGTGACGGAAAGCTCTTTTCCCTTTTTATCGTCGCAGTTAATTACCGCAAAAGCCTTTTCTTTTTTCGGCCCTGAAAAGAGCAGTTCGGTGAACAGCCTTTTCTTGCATATCCAGTAGGCCTCCATATTTCTATGATAATCAAGATGATCCTGGGTAAGATTTGTAAAAACAGCCGCATCGAAAAAGCAGCTCTCGATTCTGCAGAGATCGATGGCATGTGATGAAACTTCCATTACGACATGGGTTATGCCTTCTTTCATCATTTCAAAAAGAATTCGCTGAAGATCGAGCGATTCGGGCGTTGTTACGGGGTTTGGAAAAGATTTTCCCGAATATCGGTAATTGATTGTACCGATGACGCCCGATTTGAAACCGGCCGCTGTAAGTATGCTTTCAATCAGATATGTTATGGTGGTTTTTCCGTTTGTTCCTGTAACGCCGATCACTGTGAGTTTCTCAGAAGGGTTCCCGTAAAATTTTGCCGCTATTTTGCCGAGCGCCTTCCTGGTATTGCGTGCTTCGATTACTACGGTATTTTTCTTCATCGGTTTTTGTACTACTATGGCTGAAGCGCCTCTCGCTATAGCATCATCGGCAAAATCATGGCCGTCCGCCGCATGCCCGGGGATTGCTACAAAAAGACCTCCCGGCCTGACATCCTGCGCTCTGTAATGAACCGAGCGGATATCGGGATCAGGAGAAATAGCCGAGTCTATCAGAGTTGACAGCTTCACCCCAGCAACCTGCTTTCTTTAGACACCGTTAGTCTGTCGTTTTTTCTGTTTTTCGGCGGTATATTCAGATAGGTCAGAGTTTCCTGCGCAATTTTACTGAAAGCGGGTGCAGCGACAATACCGCCATAGTGGCTTTTCGTGGGCTCGTCTAAAATTACGAGAACTGCTATTTCAGGTTTTTCAACAGGAGCAAATCCGACGAAAGAAGAAATGTAATTCCCTTTCGCATATTCTCCCTTTTCATTGATTTTTTGCGCGGTTCCTGTTTTGCCGCATACTGTATATCCGTCAAGAGCCGCATTAAAGCCGGTTCCTTCCCTGGTTACGACCGACATAAGTATCTTTTTTACGTCATCGGCCGTTTCGGGTGCAATTGCCTGCCGGACAGGCGCAGGTCCAAAACGTTTTACCGTCCGGCCTTTTTGATCCAGTATCGCCTGGACGATAAACGGTTTCATTAAAACTCCGTCATTGGCTATCGCGGAAACTGCGGAGATAAGCTGGAGCGGCGAAGCTGAAATTCCCTGGCCGAAACATATGGCACCGACGTCAATTGCGCTCCATTTTTTATACGAAATCAGTGTGCCCTGCGTTTCACCTGGGCAGTTGATGCCTGTTTTATCGCCAAAACCAAAATCTTTAAGAGTTCTGTATAGGGCTTCAGATCCTGTTTTTTTACCGATTTTATATGCTCCGATATTGCTTGAGTATTTGATTATATCCTCAAGAGACAGCCATCCGTGCGGATGTGTATCGTGTATAATATTTTTGCCGATCCTGTATTCACCGTTTTCACAGTAAAAAATCGTATCCGGTGTACAGTTGCCATG
>CAZOEH010000007.1:0-14583 GCA_964578785.1 uncultured Desulfonema sp.
TGATATTTTCTCCACTTTTGATTTCAGTTCATCACTTGAGTCTGCATTGACCATGAGCGGCCAGATTTTTTTTATCGTGGATGTGCATGTCGCGCATGCCGTAATAAGATAGTCGTAATCGGCAGATGAATATTTTTCAATATTGTATGAAAGAAGCTTTTCAAACGATTCGGCATCTCCAGACGATATTGCCGGGATACCGCAGCATCCCTGTCCTTCCGGGATAAAAACTCCTATCCCATGAAAGGAAAAAACATCGAGGACAGCCTGCGCCACCTTAGGAAAAATCTTGTCTATAAGGCATCCGGGGAAAAAGGCGACCTTTATTCCGGAACTTCCGGCAGGAGTATTCATGTTCGGCACCATGCGATGAAACGGAACCTTAGCAAGCGGCACAAAGTGGCGCTCGCTTAAAATTGGTGAGGTAATGCGGCTGCAAGAAGTGCCTAAAATATCGCTTGCAGGTTTAGTGAAAAGCCCCTGAAACTTTGAACCCCATTCGAGGAGACGGTCAAATGCTTCCGGATGTGAGAGCATTCCTCTTAAAATCAATTTTTTGGCCGGAGAAAGCCCCATGAAACCGGTCAGGATAATTCTCGCCTTTATAAAAATCTCAAGCGCTTTAACGCCGCTCGGGCAGTTTGTGGCGCAGGAACCGCACAGAAGGCATTTGTTCAGACGCTCATAAACCCCCTTCGGGTCTTCAAATATTTTATTAACAAGTCCGTCCAGGAGGGCGAGCTTTCCTCTTGCAACATCAGACTCCCTGCCTGTTACCGCAAAAAGGGGGCATACTGCCTGGCACATGCCGCATCTCATGCATACAACAAGCTGATCTTCCAGTTCCTTCATAAGCTGTGCAAGTTTTTTCATGTCGGACATCTTACTCTCCTGTAATCTTTCCGGGATTTAAAATATTTTTGGGATCCAGTGCGGATTTGATGTTTTTGGAAAAAAGGAGGGCTCCTGCCCCGATTTCATCCTTCAAAAATCCGGATTTGGCGAGCCCTATCCCATGTTCGCCGGAGAGTGTTCCTCCGAGGGCAAGAGCTTTACCGAAAATTTCTTTAACAGCTTCTTCCACTCTTTTCCATTCCTCCTTATTTCTCCTGTCGGTCAGGATGGTGGGATGAAGGTTTCCGTCTCCCGCATGCCCGAAAGTACCGATAGGAAGATTGAACCGTTTTCCAATAGCCTCTATAGCGAGCATCATCTCGGGAATTTTACTCCTCGGGACAGTTGCGTCTTCTAAAACAAGGGTGGGTTTCAGTTGCGCCAGCGCCGAAAGTGCGCTTCTTCTGGCAGCCCATATTTTGTCCCGCTCGGAAGCGTCCTTTGCTGATCGAATGGAGACGGCGCCGTTTTTCCGGCATATAGATTCGACTTTTTCCGCATCTTCATCAACCTGCGCATTATGTCCGTCAACTTCGACGAGAAGAAGCGCTGCTGCATCAAGGGGCAGTCCAGCTTTGCTGTGCTTTTCCACGGCTCTTATCGTGAAGTTGTCCATAAATTCAAGAGTGGCCGGAACAATCCGGCCGGCTATGATCGCAGCCACAGTCGCGGTCGCTTTTGCTGTTTCATCAAAAACAGCTACCATGGACTTCCTGTGTGAAGGCAAAGGGATCAGTTTTAATATAACTTCATAAATCACGCCGAGCGTTCCCTCTGAGCCGACCATCAATCCGGTCAGGTTGTAACCCGTAACGCATTTAACAGTTTTCGAACCTGTTTTTACATCATTGCCGAATGAATCTAAAAACTTGAGACCCATTACGTAGTCTTTTGTCACGCCGTATTTGAGTCCGCGCAATCCTCCCGCATTTTCAGCTACGTTTCCGCCAATGGTTGAGACTGCCTGGCTCCCCGGATCGGGAGGATAAAAAAGACCTTTTGCCTCCACGGCAGCGGCCAGTTTTGCGGTGATGACTCCCGGCTGAACCACCGCATACATATCTTCCTCGTTTATCTCAAGGATATTATTCAGAGCGTTTGTCACCAGAACAACGCCGTTTGCCGATGGTATTGTGCCCCCGGAAAGATTAGTTCCGGCCCCCCGGACAGTGACCGGAACCGAGCTTTCATTGCACAAGCCAACAATCTTTCCAAGCATATCGCTATTTACCGGACGGAGCACAACTTCCGGAACCACGGAATTCAACACGGCGGCATCATAGGAGTAGGTGACAAGATCGGCCTTTTCGGTAAATACATTTTCACGTCCCAACAATCGATTAAATTCATTAAGCAATGTCAGGCTGATCATTTAACCTCCAGCACGAAATTAAAGGATTTATAAACATTGGTAAGACCAATATACCTAATAATAAATTAATGTTATAGCGGTATCAATCCTTCGCTTAAATATTAATTAAATACTTTAATATCAGGGCCATAAACATATTTCAAGCTTTTTTTCATTTTTTCCTTGACACTGAAAAATCTTATGATTAAGAAGAGGTACGACCAATAATTAATAGACCATTATTCAATGAACGCTCTTTATAATATGCAACGTGTTAATATTTCAGCCTGTTCAATAATTCGATTTTAGGACCGGGCTTTTCTTCCCGGTCTTGATATATTCATAAAGAATGTCCTGAGTGAGTATTATATCATGTTCAATAGCATGGATGGTGATATTTTCAATCGCTTTTTACGGAGGGAGGCTCGGTGGAGATGCCGGGCCGGAATGGAAAAATAATAAAAGAAGAAGGAGGATGGTTATGAGTGAAGCAATCAAGGGAGAGAAGAACGTACAGGCGAAGACAGGTGCGGAAAAGAAATCACGTCGTAGTTTCTTAAAAACCGCGGCTGTTGTTGCGGGAAGCGCGGTCGGTGTTATGGGATTCCCGGGGGTGATGCGGCTTTCAGCGGCTGAGCCTATAAAGCTTAAGATGCAGACCGGATGGGATGCAGGTACTGTCGGCTACACAAAGTTTCAGGAATTCGGCAAGAAGGTCGGAGAGATCACCGAGGGAAAGCTTCTGGTAGAGTGTCTCCCGGCCGGTGCGATTGTCGGAACATTCGAGATGTTCGACGCCGTAAAAGCTGGAGTTTTCGACGCGATGCACGTCTGGGATGTATACTGGGCGGGCAAGATTCCCGTCGCGACTTTTCTTAGCTCTTATCCGTTCGGAATGGACCGTCCGGATCAGTGGGAGACATGGTACGAGACGCTCGGCGGTAAAGAAATTGCCCGTCAGGCTTATGCGGCACACAACATGATGTATCTTGGCCCGATCCAGCACGACGACAACCTTATCCACTCAAAGGTGCCCATTCGCTCCTTTGAGGACTTCAAAGGGAAGAAGATCCGCTATCCGGGAGGGATCATTGCCGACATATACCGCGCTGCCGGGGTATCCACGGTGCTTCTCCCCGGAGGAGAGGTCTATCCGGCGCTGGAGAAAGGCGTTATAGACGCTTCCGACTACGTGGGTTGGGCAGTAAACTACAATCTTGGTTTTGCCGAGATCGCCAAATACATTATCATGGGCCCGCCGTCAACACCGTGTCTGCACCAGCCGGTCGACTTGATGAGCGTCGAAATAAATATGAATAGCTGGAAGAAAATACCCCCGCATCTCCAGCAGTTGCTGGAAATAGCTGTAAAGTGGCATTCATGGGATCAGTACACGGCGATCCAGAAGGCGGATATCGACGCCATTCCTAAGTACAAAGCCAAAGGTGTGGAGGTGATTCACCTTAAAGAATCAGACATTGAGAAATTCAGAAAGTTCGCCCCTGAATTATGGGTGAAATGGGCGAAGAAGGATCCTCTGGCGATGAAGGCTTTCAAGTCCCAGTGGGAATATATGAAATCGGAAAAAATGGCCTACTATAAAGATAAAGACATGGTAGACCACAACGGAAACAAGATAACTATATAAATATTTTTTAAGAGAGAGGGGGGCTCTCGCTCCTCTCTCTTATTTAACAAGTACAAAATCGCGTTTCGACAGATCGAGGTCAGTGGCTTAAAAGATTTTGTCCCGACTGTTTATTTTTTGTGCTCATGACTCTTCTCCGGGCCGGCCCTTTTTAGTCGAGGTCTTTTCGTGGCGGCATATGGATTTAATCGATGGAGTAAAGTCCTGCCAGGAGGCTTGCCGAAGAGAATAATGATCGGAAGATTTTTTTGCTGAAATAAATTTTGTGAGAGGTTAATGCGATGAATAAATTACAGACATTCATGATGGCCGTGGAAAAGACCAACGTTTTTGCGGGAAAAATAATGGCCTATGTTTCGCTGGTCTGCGTTGCGATTATCTCCTTTGAAGTTATCATGCGTTATGCATTCGGGATGCCGACGAACTGGGGGCACGAATTAATGGTAACCCTGTTCGCCATGTATTACGTCATGGTCGGCGGCACCGCACATTTCTATCGGGCGCATGTGCGGGTTGACATTTTTTACGCATCGAGAACCCCTCGGACACAGGCGTTCATGAATCTCTTCATGTCGCCGTTTTTTTATCTTTTTGTGCTGGTTTACATATACACATCCTGGAATTTTTATTGGAGTTCCCAGATGATGAACGCCGGTAACACTTTTTGGGGAATAGAGATTCCCGGGGAGAATTCCTTCACAGACTGGGGGCCTCCCCTGTACATTGTAAAATTTCTGATGCCTTTCGGCGGGGTTCTCTTGCTGCTGCAGGGCATTGTTTGGACTATTCGAGACATCCACATGGCCGTTACAGGGGGAGAGATGGCATGAGCATCGAACTTTTAACCGTTTTGATTTTCGGCACGATGGTCTTTTTTCTGTTAATGGGATTGCCGGTCGCTTTTGCAACAGGCGTCACGGGCATAATCTTTACTGCGATATTCCAGGGTCCGTCTGCGGTGAACGTCGTGCCGACAAGAATCTTCGGCCTGATGACGAACTATCTTCTCGACGCCATTCCGCTTTTCATACTGATGGCCAATATTCTGGAGCGGAGCGGAATAATAGAAGATATTTATCATATGGTATATAACTGGCTGGGCTGGCTGAAGGGTGGTGTTGCCACCGCAACAGTCGCCGCCTGCACGATGATGGCGGCTATGGCCGGGGTTGTGGGGGCGACGGAGGTGACAATGGGGTTGATAGCTTTGCCCCAGATGCTGAACCGCAAGTACGACAAGATTATGTCCCTGGGGTCTATACTTGCCGGGGGCACATTGGGAATCCTGATTCCTCCGAGCGTGATGCTTATAGTTTACGGTATGGTGGACAACTGCTCTATAGGGCAGCTGTACGCAGGTGCGTTTATTCCGGGATTCATGCTTTCCGGCTTTTATATAATCTATATTACTATTCGTTGCACTATTAATCCCGAGATGGGCCCGCCGATTCCGAAGGAAGAACGCAAAAGTTTCAAGGAATTGTTAAAGCTGCTGGGGCCTGTTGTTCCGGCCGGTATATTGATATTTCTCGTCCTGGGGACTATTGTCCTGGGAATCGCCTCCCCGACGGAGGCGGCCGGCGTGGGCTGTCTCGGAGCTTTCCTTATCGCTCTCTTCAAGAGGCGTATGAATTTTAAAAGCCTTGTAACTACGGCAGAAAACACGATAAAGGCAACCGGTATGGTCATGTGGACATTGTTCGGGGCCAATATCTTTATTGCCCTCTACATAATGGTGGGTGGTCAGGCTTTTGTTGAGTCGCTGCTTTTGGGTTCCGGGTTGAGCCCGATGGCTATAATCTGGGTCATGATGGGTATCCTGATCTTCCTCGGTATGTTTATAGACTGGGTCGGGGTCGTAATGCTCACGGTGCCACTTTTCGGTCCGATTATCAGGCAATTGGGATTTGATCCCATCTGGTTCGGCGTACTGTTTGCGGTGAACCTGCAAATCTCTTTTCTGAGTCCTCCGTTCGGGTTTTCGTTATTTTATCTTAAGAGCGTGGCGCCGCCGGAAGTTTCAACGATGGATGTATGGAAGTCGAGCGTCCCTTTTATAGCTTTACAGTTCGTTGGATTGGTCTTGTGTATGTACTTCCCGGACATCATTCTCTTTGGCGCGAAGGTCTTGTTCCATGGCTGATGACAAGGCGGATGATTTTGGCGGAATAATATCAGGCAGAAACCCCCGGCATTTTGATTAAAAGTCGCTTGAGGTTCCTTGCCCGGAACTGTTACAAGGTTAAGCGTGTTTATGAATCATAAGACAATGCAGGAATTTAAAGTTCGGACCGGTTATGTGGCGGTGTTCTATCTGTTGTTGCTGGCATGGACCGTCGGCAGTTTGCCGTTGGTCTATCAAAAGTTCCAGACGATATCTTCCCGGACATTGTTGATCTACGTCGTGATGGTTGCCTTTGTGTATGTATATACATGGTTTTGGTCTCTGGGGATATTCTACCGTATTTCCCTGAACAATGAAGGTAAGATGACGATGAAGAGTATCCGCAGGGAGTTGCAGATTTCCGCAAAACAGATTTCACGAGTGGAAGGTTCACGCTTTCCCCATAGCTTTGGCTTTGTTAAGATGAAACTCCCGAAGGAGAGCGGCTATATCTTCTGCCTTCGGAAGACAGATGAGTTTGAAGAGCTGCTGCAGGAGATAAAACGGTTAAATCCACTGTTGATCCGCCTTCATATCTAAAATACAGTTCGGGACAATGCTGCCCCGGCATGAAATTTTAAGGAGTGCGTATTATGGACCAGATGTTTACTATACCCGCGAACACGATTTTGATTATCGGAGTCTTGATAGTTTTGTCCACAATCGGTTTTGTCATCTATGGCTTTATAAAGGGGTGGAGCAACGTATTGAAGGATTCTAAAGAGAAAAAGGAAGAATTGACCATAGATGGATAGAGGCAGTACTCTTTATGAAGCATTCGATATTCCAATTATCTGTTTTTTATCTTGAAAACAGTCCTGACCGTTCAAGATTTCTGAAATCTTCAGATGTCTTCGGGTTAGTGAACATATTCCCCTCCGGGTCGAATGATCTCAGACCTGTGGAAGGGATCTCAAGGATTTGTGCCCCGGGAAGAATCCTTTTGTGATTCTGCAGTTGGTCGGGTTAAGTCTTCTTTCTGTTTTTCGCAAGATAAGTGTAAAGGATTAATAAGAGCAGGACGGATGTTAAAAGGGAGCAATTATGGGGCATGACGATTTATCCCGGATAATGAAAGAAAAAGCCGAAGCGGTTCAGTCTTTCGTTACAAGCGTTAAAACATTCGATGAGGTCCTTTCCTATACCGTTCGGACAACAAAAAGACAGGGAGGGAAGAGCGTTGCCGCCCCCTGTCTTGATCCTGCCGGTAAAAAAGCTCTCATTGCGATGTGCGATTCGGAAGGCCTGATACTGATCGATCCTCCCTTCGGAAATACTTCCGGAAAGATAGATACGGCCCTGACGCATGCTGATTTTGGAGTTGCCGAAACAGGAACTCTCATAATTAACTCCGGTTCGGAAGATCTGAGAATCGCTACGATGCTGCCCGAAATACATGTGGCGTATCTTAATAAATCGCAGATAAGACCGGACATGGATTCGGTAAAGGCCGAAATAGACAAAATATTAAAAACCCCTCCTGCCTACCTTGCCTTCATCACCGGCGCAAGCCGTACTGCAGATATAGAGCGTGTTCTGACTATCGGCGTTCACGGACCGCTGGAGCTGCATATTCTCATAATGGAGAACCCGTTATCATGATCGATACGGCGCAGGATTTAAAAACATACAGAAAAAGAATCAGAAGGGCTCTTTCCAACGAATTTCTGCGCACCGCTCTCGACAACTTCGCAGCGGCATACAAACTCTCACGCGCCAAAGCCTTTGAAGGAATCGACCTTGAGGCTCTGAAACAGGATATTGCTTCAGGCAAAGACAACGCGCTCCCTCTTCTTGAGGATCTTTTTGAAAATTTCAAAACAAATGCCGAAAAAGCAGGCGTGAAAGTCCATGTTGCAAAAACGGCAAAAGAAGCCTGCGAGATAATCGGGAAGATAGGAAAGCAGAGCTCGGTTAAAAATATTATAAAATCAAAATCGATGACTGCCGAAGAGATTCATCTTAACGATCATCTTGAGAAAGAGGGCTTTAAGGTAACCGAAACAGACCTTGGCGAGTGGATAATTCAGTTAAGGCATGAAGGCCCGTCTCACATGGTTATGCCTGCCATTCATCTTTCAAGACAACAGGTCGGAGGCCTCTTCTCGGATGTAACCGGTGAAAAGCTTGACCTTGAAGACATAGGAAAAATGGTCAAGGTGGCCCGCCGGGAACTGAGGGATAAGTTTCTGACGGCCGACATGGGTATTACCGGAGCAAACTTTGCGCTTGCGGACTCCGGGACAATCGGAATTATAACAAACGAGGGGAATGGAAGGCTGGTAACAACACTGCCGGGAGTCCACGTTGCACTTGTCGGTTTTGACAAGCTTGTCCCGGATCTGGAAACAGCGCTGCGTATACTGAAAGCTCTTCCGAAAAACGCCACAGGCCAAGCTATTACATCCTATGTGACATGGATATCCGGAGCAAACGAATGCGCAGCCTCAATGTCGGGCAAAAAGAACATGCATATCGTCTTCCTAGACAATGGCCGCCTCAGCCTTGCCGGGGACCCGGTTTTTTCGGAGGCGCTGAGATGCATACGCTGCGGAGCATGTTCAAATGTCTGCCCTGTTTACGGGAAAGTCGGAGGTCACGCCCTCGGTCATGTATACATAGGCGCGATCGGCCTTATACTTACCTATTTTTACCACGGCAAGGAGAATTCAAGAGCCATAGTGCAGAACTGCCTTAACTGCCAGGCATGCAAATCGGTCTGCCCCGTAAACATCAACCTGCCTTTTCTTATTAAGAAAGTACATCATGAGGTTATGAAACAGGATGGAAAAAAGCCCGCAAAAAACAAAATCCTGTCGGCAGTCTTAAAAAACCGGAAGCTCTTCCATTCTCTCCTTAAAGCGGCATCTCTTGTTCAAAAACCTCTTGTCAGAAAAAATGAAGGCGTCATCAGGCATCTCCCGTTCTTTTTTGGAAAAGAGCAGAATTTCAGAAGCCTTCCCGCCCTGGCCGATAAACCGCTGAGGGATCAATGGAAAAAGCTGAACCCGAAGGTTGAAAATCCATCCCTGCGGGTTGCTCTTTTTTCCGGATGTGTCGTCGACTTCGTTTCACCGGAGCAAGCAGAAGCTTTTCTCAAGCTTGTTGATAAGCACAGGGTTCAGATTGAATTTCCGATGGAGCAGACCTGCTGCGGCCTTCCAGCCCTTATGATGGGGGAAGAAGAAACGGCAAGAGAAGTCGCCGTTTGGAATATAGAGGCTCTTGAGGCTGAAAAATATGATTACATATTGACGCTTTGCGCATCCTGCGCCTCTCATATCAAGGAAAATTATCCGAAAATTCTTGCGGCGGAAAACGAAGTGCTGTATAAATCCAAAATTCTTGGGAGTAAAATAATAGATTTCAGTTCCTTCATGACAAATGTGCTCAGAATATCGCATGAGGAATTTGAAGGAAGGGGTGAAAAAGTTGCATACCATGCCCCATGCCATCTCTGCAGGGGACTTAACGTCACAAAAGAGCCGCGGGATCTGCTTAAAATGGCAGGGTATGAATATATTCCATGCAGGGATGAAGATGTCTGCTGCGGCTTCGGCGGATCTTATTCCCTTCAGTTTCCGGAGATTTCCTCTGAAATACTTAATCAGAAACTTGACAATGTTGAAAAAACAGGGGCCGATATCCTCGCCACGGACTGCCCGGGCTGCGTTCTTCAGCTCCGTGGAGGAATCCACAGGCGCGGCGGCAAAATAAAAGTAATGCATACAGCCGAAGCGGCAGCCCTGAATAAAAAAACGGTTTAGAAAGGAGATAAAATGATTCCTGAAATCAAAAGAATACTTTACGCAACGGATCTTTCGGCAAGCGCGGAGCATGCCTTCACTTACGCAGCAACCATAGCCAACAAGTTCGACGCTAAAATCACAGTGCTTCATGTCGTCGAAACGATTCCCACAAGCACCGAATGGCAGATAGTGGAATATCTCGGAGAAGATCGCTGGAAAGAAGTACAGAAAGATAATAAAAAGACGTTTATCGAAAACACAAATAAAAGCCTGAGTAAATTCTGCAAAGAGATGTCGTTAGATTTTAAAGCCTGCCCTTTTCTGGTTGATGAAATATTAATAAAAGAAGGGATTCCTGTTGATGAAATTTTAAAGGCGGTCAAATCAAAAAAATGCGACATGGTTGTTATGGGAACTCACGGATACGGCTTACTGGCCGATGCGCTGATCGGCAGTACTGCCCGGCGTGTTGTAAGAAGGTGTGCAAAGCCGGTAATGATCGTACGTCTGCCCCAACGGAAACCCTGACGGTTTAGTAAAAATAAGAATTGGCTTTTATAATACGCAGGTCACGAAGACGAAGAACGTGAAGGACGATATAATCTTTTCGAATCCGCCTGCTTCTCCGTCTCATGTGGATTTGTGGCTTTATATGCAATTATTAAACTTTTACGGCTTTTTGCGAAACCATCATCCATAGTAAATCTTTATGTCCATCCCGCGGTATAAATGTGCAACGGTATATAATTCTTTTTTCTGCTGTAATAATGCAGATGTGCCTTGGCGCAACCTACTCATGGTCCGTTTACGTCGGGCCTCTTAAGGAGCTGACAGGCTTTCTCCAGGGGCCTGTTCAGCTTCCGTTCTCCATTTTTTATTTCGCTTTTCCTTTCACAATGATTTTTTCCGGTTTCTTTTTAAAACGCTTTGGGCCCGCATTCTGCGGCGTATCGGGCGGTATTCTCTTTGGAAGCGGATGGATTCTTGCGGGATCGGGCAATAACCATTTTGCCTTTACAATAACAGGCATAGGACTGATGGGAGGATTCGGCGCCGGGCTTGCTTACATTGTTCCAATTGCAACCTGCATAAGATGGTTTCCTGAGCGTAAAGGACTTGTTACGGGAATAGCCGTCGCGGGATTCGGGGGAGGAGCGGCCATTGTCAGCCAGGCGGCCGGATTTATGATCAATGAAGCCGGGAAAACTCCCTTTGAAGCTTTTACATTATTCGGCGTAATATTTCTGGTTCTGGTTTCCATTGCCGGATCCGTTATGAAAAATCCCTCCGGCGCAAAATCAGGAAACGAAAACATTCTCTCAGGTTCCGGCGTAATTTCGGAAAAAAGATTCAGGATACTCTATCTTGCCATGTTCACGGGCCTTGTCGCCGGTTTTGCAGTCAATGCCAATTTAAAACAGCTCTATGCCGGAAATAATATTGAAGATGGAGTTGCCGCGGTATCCGTTTTTGCCGTTGCAAATGCGCTCGGAAGGGTAGCATGGGGCATGATTTTTGACAGAGCAAGAGCCTCCATCGTTATTCAGGCGAATCTGATCGGTCAGGCGCTGATTCTTTTTTGTTCTTTTTATATATTAAGATCTGATACAGGACTTCTGGTTTTTGCGTTCCTTACCGGATTCAGCTACGGCGGAGTGCTTGTTCTATACGCTTCAACTTCCGCGCGGCTCTGGGGAAGCCTTAATGTTGGTCAGATTTACAGCCTGCTCTTTTCTGCAAACATTCCGGCGGCCATGTCGCCCATACTTGCCGGATACGGCTATGATTATCTGGGGAGTTTTACCTTTCCTCTTATTTTATCGGCCATCCTGCTTGTTTCGGCGGCTTTTATCGTCGGAAAGCAAAGAGACCTGCTTGATTCCGAAACGGTGTAAAGAGGCTCTTCTGTACAAATCTTTTCTTTACAAAGAGGCTTTTATGGCATAATTTACAGCGAATATCCACGGGAGAATTCCCGGAATATCGTATCAGCCTGTAACATGCCCCGTCCTTCGGTTTAGGTCCTGCAGGGCGATGTTTCCTGAGAACTGAAATAAGAATCGTATATCGGTCATTTTAATTTGATTATATATAAGGAGCTAATTTTATGGCAAAGAAAATGAAAACAATTGACGGAAATACCGCTGCCGCTCATGTGGCATACGCCATGAGCGATGTTGCAGCAATCTACCCGATAACCCCTTCAACCCCTATGGGCGAAACCTCCGACGAATGGGCGGCGCAGGGGCGAAAAAACATTTTCGGGCAGACTTTAAATGTTAAACAGATGCAATCCGAAGCAGGCGCTGCCGGAGCGGTTCATGGCGCTCTTGCCGCCGGCGCTCTGACGACTACATTTACAGCATCCCAGGGTCTTCTTCTCATGATCCCTAACATGTATAAAATATCAGGCGAGCTTCTTCCCGGAGTCTTTCATGTGACCGCAAGGGCGATTGCTGCCCACGCTCTTTCCATTTTCGGGGATCATGCCGATGTGATGGCTGTCCGCCAGGCCGGTTTTGCTCTCTTATGTTCCAATTCTGTTCAGGAGGTCATGGATCTTGCTCTTGTATCACATCTTTCCGCCATAAAAGGAAGAGTACCTTTCCTTCATTTCTTCGACGGGTTCAGGACTTCCCACGAAATCCAGAAGATTGAATTGATAGAATACGATGAAATGGCCTCTCTTGCAGATTTTGAAGCGATAGACTCCTTCCGGAAAAGAAGCATGAATCCGGAGCATCCGACCCTGCGCGGAACAGCGCAGAATCCTGACATATACTTCCAGGGAAGGGAAGCCGCCAATCCATATTATCTCGCGATCCCGGAAACAGTAAAAGAATACATGAAAAAAGTGGGCGATCTTACCGGCCGGCGGTACAGGCTTTTTGATTATGTCGGAGATCCGGAAGCCGAAAGAGTGATTGTTGCGATGGGTTCATCCTGCGAAACGATCGAAGAGGTCGTAAACAGACTGAATGACAGCGGAGAAAGAACGGGACTAGTCAAAGTGCGTCTTTACAGGCCGTTTGTTATAGATGCTTTTCTTTCCGCTCTTCCTGCAACCGCGAACAGGATAACGGTTCTTGACAGGACAAAGGAGCCGGGCGCGATAGGTGACCCGCTTTATACCGATATTTGCACGGCTTTCATGGAAAGGGGCGAAATGCCGGTTATTACCGGCGGGCGTTATGGGTTGGGTTCAAAGGAATTTACTCCCGCAATGGCAAAGGCAGTATTTGACAATATGAAGTCGGCAGGACCGAAAAATCATTTTACGGTCGGAATAACGGACGACGTAACCCATACTTCTCTTGAAACGGAAAAAGATATAGAAACCACTCCCGAAGGAACCGTCCAGTGCAAGTTCTGGGGCCTGGGTTCAGATGGAACAGTCGGCGCCAACAAGTCCGCAATAAAAATTATCGGCGACAATACAGGCCTTTTTGCCCAGGGCTATTTTGCCTACGATTCGAAAAAATCGGGCGGGATAACGGTTTCGCATCTCCGTTTCGGAAGCAAACCGATTCAGTCCACCTATCTGGTCAATACCGCCGATTTTATCGCATGCCATAAGTCAAATTACGTTCAGTTATATGACGTTCTTGAAGGCATAAAAGAGGGCGGAACCTTCCTGCTGAACTCTCCCTGGACTCTGGACGAGATGGAGGAGCATATTCCTGCAAAGATAAGAAGAACTATCGCTGAGAAGAAACTTAAATTTTTCAATGTCGATGCAGTTAAAATTGCAGGCGCGGTCGGGCTTGGCGTCATGATAAACATGATAATGCAGACCTCCTTCTTCAAGCTCTCAAACGTAATTCCTTTTAAAGAGGCTATCACTCTCTTAAAAAATGAAATCAATAAGGTCTACGGGAAAAAGGGTGAAAAGATAGTCAAAATGAACATAGACGCTGTCGACCAGACTCTCGCGAACCTTATAGAGATAAAATATCCGGAAACCTGGAAAAAGGCGGGCGGAAAGACCAATGACGCGGCGGATGCTCCGGAATTCGTGAAAAAAGTCATGCGGCCCATGCTTGCCCAGCAGGGAGATAACCTGCCGGTAAGCGCTTTCTCACCGGACGGACTTTTTCCCGTTGCGACTTCGCAATACGAAAAACGCGGTGTTGCCATCAATGTCCCGGAATGGATAAAAGAGAACTGCATTCAGTGCAACCAGTGCTCCTTCGTATGCCCCCATGCCGCCATCATCCCGGTGCTTGCAACGGATGACGAACTTAAAGACGCCCCGGCATCATTCGAGACCAAGCCGGCTGTCGGAAAGGAGCTGAAAGGATATAAATTCAGGATACAGGTAAATACGCTGGACTGTCAGGGCTGCGGAAACTGCGAAGATATATGCCCGGCCAAGAAGAAAGCTCTTGTTATGAAGCCGATTGATACCCAGACTCCGCTTCAGGTTCCGAATCACCAGTTCTCTCAGACTGTTCCTGTAAGAGACGACATAGTTTCAAGAGAGACGGTAAAAGGGAGTCAGTTTCAGAAGCCCCTCATGGAGTTTTCAGGAGCCTGCGCAGGATGCGGTGAAACCCCGTACGTCAAAGTATTAACACAGCTTTTCGGAGAACGTATGATCATAGCCAACGCAACCGGCTGCAGTTCCATATGGGGGGCTTCGGCTCCTTCCGCTCCGTACTGTGTCGACAAGAACGGGCATGGACCGGCCTGGGGGAACTCTCTCTTTGAAGACGCGGCCGAATTCGGCTATGGAATATCCGTAGCTGTCGGGCAGCGCCGGGAAAAGCTCGCAAGT
>CAZOEH010000007.1:14593-21119 GCA_964578785.1 uncultured Desulfonema sp.
AAGCTGTCGCCGCGGGAGTTCCGGACGAATTAAAAGCCGACATGACAGGCTGGCTAGAGGGCATGAATAATGCCGAAGCATCAAAAACATACGGCAATCAGCTTAAAAAACTTATTGCGGACGCAAAAAGAACTTCTCTCCTCGACACGATTCTTTCAATGTCCGACCTCTTCGTTAAAAAATCGGTCTGGGCATTCGGCGGGGACGGCTGGGCGTACGATATAGGATTCGGCGGACTTGATCATGTGCTTGCATCAGGTGAAGACATCAATATTCTAGTTCTGGATACCGAGGTTTACTCGAATACGGGCGGACAGTCTTCAAAAGCGACACCCGCAGGCTCAGTCGCAAAATTTGCCGCATCAGGCAAAAAGATAGGCAAGAAAGATCTGGGCAGAATCGCCATGACATACGGATACGTCTATGTGGCGTCCGTCTCCATGGGAGCAAACAAGCAGCAGACAATGAAGGCATTCATCGAGGCGGACAGGCATCCCGGGCCGTCCCTTATAATATGTTACGCGCCATGCATAAACCAGGGGATCAAAAAGGGAATGGGCAAAACGCAGCAGGAGGAAAACCTGGCGGTTGCATCGGGCTACTGGCCGCTCTACAGGTATAATCCGCTTCTTGCTGCCGAAGGTAAAAATCCTTTTAAACTCGAATCGAAAGCTCCGGACGGAACCTTACAGCAGTTCCTCTCCGGTGAAAACAGGTATGCATCCCTTGAAAAAGCATTCCCGAATGAGTCCAAAAAGCTCCGGGAAAAGATAGAAAAGGATTATGCCGAAAGATATGATATTTTAAAAGCGATGGCCGGTCCTGTTGCGGACGAAGGAAAAGAAAAGGCGGAAGATAAAGAAGAATAAATTCTCTTTACGCATTGAAGCATGGAGCCGCCTGAGTTATTCGGGCGGCTCCATTTTTTCCTGCGGTTTGAACGAAGAAATAATTTCAAGAAAAGCGAAAAGCAGGCTCATGGTAAGCGGTCCGAGCAGGAATCCTATAGGGCCGAAGAATCCGATACCGCCTAAAACAGAGAGAAGAATGATAAAAGGATGCATCTGCATTCCGCGTCCTACAAGCTTCGGCCCTAAATAATTATCAATAAGTCCGACAGCACCCGCTCCCCAGATAAGAAGACCGAGTCCCGAAAAGATTTTGCCGCTTAAGAAAAGGAATAAAAGAGCCGGGATCAGAACAAGCGAGGTTCCGACGCCGGGAATAAGGGCGGCTATTGCAGTCACTGAACCCCACAGCACGGCATTCGGAACACCGAAAACGGCAAACCCTGCCGCGGTCATAGCCCCCTGTATGATGGCGACCGTGAGATTTCCCTTGATTACCGAATTGATCGCAGATTCGATTATATTAAAGATCTTCTCGTCATCTGCGCCGGACAGAGGGCTTATGCTTACAAATGCCTGTTTAAGCTTTTCCCCGTCCTTGAGCAGATAGTAAAGAGCCGTGAGAAAAATAAATAGATTGAGAATTATTTTTGCAAAGTTTGAAAATATGTCTCCCATGTGCTGAACCAGCCAATCAAGCCCCTGCTTCATATACTGGTCGAAGTCGGCCGAGAAATCCATCTGTACCGGTATGTACATTTGAACATAATTTATCAGCTTCCAGACCGCATTTAAAATATTATCTTTTCCGCCGCCTTCGGTTACAGAGACGTATAAGAGCCGGGCTTCATGAAAAATCTGTATTCCCAGCAGGGTGACAGGCAGAAGTATTATGATGACGATAATTACAGCGGTTATGAGGGCTGACACACTCCGGCGCCGGCGGGTAAATCCGAGCACTCTTTTATGAAGTGGTTTGAAAACTACGGCAAAAATCATTGCGATGAAAATAGAATAGAAAAACGGGCGAAAAATAAAAAAAACGATAAAGAATGCTCCCGCAAGGAGAGCCAGAAGATAATAAAACTGCGGTTTCCGGTTATTCATTTTATTTCCTGCCGTTTTTAAGTATTTTTCCTTTTGCTTTGACTCTTTTCAAATTCTCTTTAACCCTGCTGATGGAACTTATATTATTTTCAGCAGGGTAAGTCCATCATGAAAAAGTACAATTGCTAAAACACATAGAACTAAACCGAGAAATCGCATGGTGAATATGTACGCATTGCCGCTTAATAAAGATTTCGATTTGCCGATTAATACGGCCAATACGATTTTTGATCCCACAAGAAAAACATAAAAACTTATGATAAAAGCCAGAGGCGCGCTGATATTTTGACTCATGGCTTTGGTCATGGTCGGAGCGCCGACACTGAACCAGAACAGGTAAGGATGCGGGCTAAGAGCATTTGCCAGCACCCCTTTTGCCAGCGATTTTGATTTTATCTCATCAAGATTGATCTTAACGCCTTTTGTGCGCAGGCTTTTGTACCCCATAAATAAAATAAACAAACCGCCTGTAAGTGAGATAACTCCTAAAATGCCATGGAAATTTGATAACTTTGACAAAATGAATAAAGTCAGAATAATTATCGGTAAATCGGTGATGATCGGAGCGAGAGCTATTTTGATACCGGATTTAATATCGTGCTGAAGAGTTTCTGAAATAACAAGTGTCAAAAGTGGACCCGGCGCGAAACCAGCGGACAGGCCCAGTACTGTTCCGATTGTTAAAAAATGTATCATTTGAATTTTCTATTTAATTTCATAGCGGTTAAAGTCACATGGCAGCCAATAATAATACGGTTTGGGCCAGCGGCATCTGAACCGGCGACGTTTTATGAGCTGGCTTTGAATCGCAATTCACCACTCGCTGTAAAATCAAACATCGGCCCCCAGGACACTTCCCAGTAATAGCCGTCCATATCGGCGAAGTACCCGCTGAAACCACCCCAGAATGTAACATGTGGTTCTTTCATGATACGGGCGCCAGCCGATTTCGCGCGCTCTATTACGGAAATGACCTCGTCCATGCTACGCACGTTGTGGGCAAGCGTGATTCCGCTGAATCCACTGCGAGTGACCGGAACCTCAGGGGAAATGTCTTTTGCCAGATTCTCAAGCGGATAAAGAGAAATCCAGGTTCCCGGAAGTTCAATGAAGGTGACGCCATCATAGGATTTGTTTGGAGGTGTGCCGAGTACGGCTTCATAGAACTTCGTAGCTTTACTTAAATCGGCTACGCCAAGTGTAACCACGGTCAGTCTTTGTATTTTCATGAATCCTCCATTGGAATATGTGATCCATCAGGGAAGAAGCGATGGATTATCGCCACCACTTCAGACAACCATTCCTTTCTCTCTGTTTCCGTACTCGTAACAACAATATTGAACATGCGCCGATGGATTTCCGGAACGCCGCAAAGTCCGAAAATGCAGTCCCTCCATATTGCCTCGAGCGGGTCGCCGAAAACGGTTTTCTCTCTGATTGTCTCGGTATTCGAAGTGTTGAAAATAAGCGCGCAGCCTGCCCTGAGGAGACCTCGCGGAACGCCTTCTCCTGTATCCCCTTCCAGAAATTCGTAGGCCACGCCGGGTCTGATTACCCTGTCCACCCATCCTTTCAGGATTGCCGGAGGCTGTCCCCACCAATTCGGATGAACGATGACAATACCGTCAGCAAGTGAAAGCTCATTACAGTGCTGTCGGATTTCCGGCGGCAATGCCGCATCTCTCGGAATCTCACCGGATGGGAGTACGGGGTTGAAATGTTCTTCGTACAGGTCGTGAAAGATGACCTCATGGCCATTATTAAATAAAGTTTTCGAACAGGTTGAAGCGATGGCGTGGTTGAAACTGGATTTGTCGGGGTGCGCCACGATTATCAATACTTTCATCTCGTTTCAGTTCCTGTTCTTCGCATAACAATTTATATGCGTGCTATTTAATATCCGGTTCCGGAGAAAAGCCTTCCCTCGGCCTGTTTTTTTACTTCAATATTTATATAAAATCAAATAAGTTCTATTGGAGAGCTGCGGAGAGATGTTTATTACCGGAAAATTAGTATCGTGTATAGAGTGTAATTAGATGCAATTGATTGCCGAACTGAATGGTTTCAGCGGTATCGGGGCAACTCAAGCCCCAGGGATAGAATCAAAAGATCATCATGCTGTTTTTTTCCAGGGCTGAGGCGTCTGTTTCATCGAACTGATCTTTCTTGTCGGAGTCAACATCGAGCACCGCCGCTATTTCCCCCATCCGGTTACGAACCGGAACCACAATTTCTGAAGCCGAACGGGAGTCGCAGGCGATATGGCCCGGGAACTTGTGCACATCTGCTACAATGACCGTTTTGCCGCCGCTGATACCGGCCCAGCAGACACCGGTATCTTTTTTCAAAACCTGACAGGCGGGACTACCCTGATACGGCCCCACAGTCAGTTCACCGTCCAGAAGCCGGTAAAAACCGCACCAGAAGTAGTGATCAAAGTTGTGATAGAGCACTGCGGCAGCAGTAGCCATATGCGCAACAGGATCGCCGGTCTTCAAAAATAGTTCCTGAAGCTGCCGGTTGATCTGTTCATACAGCTTTTTTTTCTGTTCCGCGTCCATGTTCTGATTTTGTCTTAAATTCTTCATGAATTCTACCGGCCAAACCAGGTTAATGAATCAGTATCGGGAAATTATGCAAAAGAGAAGTCCGATCCGATATATAGGAGGCCGATTTTCTTGTCAACCTAAGCCATTATAAATGAAAGATAACCACGCTGGCAAATAAAACCGGAGCTTATCAGCTTCCAAGCGAAGGTTAACCGTGCAAGTAGTTTGAGATCAGCATATCAGGATCCCGGACGTTGAATAATGACAACGAGATAGATGGTATAAAGTAGAAGCAGTATAATCCCGCGCCTTCGTCCGATAAAGCCACTGCGCGAGGGAAGGATGCATGCCACTGATACGATTCCCATCACCAATACCACCGACACTTCGCGCCACGGAACGGTTATGGGCGAGATGAGTGCGGCAACAGCAACAATCAGCAGGCCATTAAAAATGTTGCTTCCGAGTATCGTTCCCAGGGCTACCTCGTCATGCCGGCGCAGTTTAGCGATAATGGTTGTCGCTATCTCAGGCGCCGACGTGCCCACGGCAACAATGGTTGCGCCTATAACGAAAGCCTTGATACCGAAGGACACGGCAATACCTGTTGCCCCGGCGACGATGAGGCGTCCAGCGGTTACGAGAAAGATGAGGCCCACTATGCCCAGCAAAACCGCTAGCCAACCCCGATGCTCACCGAGAATCTCGTCCGCAGCGCTGCGCTGTTTTCGCACCTCGATGACAACTGCCACAAGCCACGTTATAAACATGCTCAACAGCAGCAAAGCATCGATTCGGGAGATTACCCCGTCAAGAGCAAGAAGCCCTGTAACTACTGGAACGGATAATGCCACCGGAAAGTCGCGTTTAACACTATCGCGAGGGCTGTGAATCCCAGCCATCGTCAAAGCAATACCGAGAACCAGAGCAATATTCACCACATTGCTGCCAAGAGCGTCACCGAGCGCGATCTGCGGCGTCCCGTTCAATGCGGCATTGACTGAAATGGTGAGCTCATGGGCTCGATGTTGCGAATGCCGCGACAGTCGCACCGATAATACCGGGTGAAAGACGCGCCCAATGCGCGATCCCAAGGGTACCGCGCACGAAAATTTCCCCTCCGATTCCAGCGCAGACCACACCTAAAGTAAGAGCGAGGTAATCATTCATTTATTTCGCGGTGGTGCCTCCCGTGAGGCTATTGTTTATATTCAGCAACGGACCGTCAAGAGTTAATGCCGCAACGAATGTGCTCATGAAACTCCTCAATCGAAAATAGTAACAAAAGGGTTTTTTGTAATATCGTCAATGTTAAGACGAAAATATTATTTAACTTTACTCCGATGGGAGCTTTTTTCCTTGACAACCGAATACTATATAGATGATTAGGCCGCATATTTCAGCACAGCGATGAAGTGACATGCGGTACCCGTGATGACGAACAGATGCCAGACGAAGTGCGCATACCGCATATGCGTGGCTGCGTAAAACCCCACACCCGCTGTGTAGGCCGCTCCTCCTGCCAGCAGCCAAAACAGGCCCCACGATGGCATATTGAGCCACAACGGCTTTACGGCAAATATGATAAGCCAGCCCATGAGCAGATACAAAATCGTTGAGAGCTTTTTGTATCTTATGCCCCCGATAGACTTGAAAATGACACCCGCAACAGCTATCCCCCAAACAAGTACAAACAGAGTCCAGCCCCATGCGCCTCGAAGCACACCAAGCGTGAACGGCGTATACGTGCCCGCTATCAGCAGGTAGATTGCGCTATGGTCAAGAATATGGAAGACCCGTTTCGCCTTATTTTTCGCCAAAGCGTGGTAAAACATGGATATGCTGTACAGAAGCACCATCGTGAATGCGAAGACGCTCACGCTAACGATTCCGACTGGATTATTACGCTGAACAGCAGAGAAGACAAGAACAGGGGAGGCAGCGACTGCTGCCAGGAAGCCTACACCGTGGCTGATGCTGTTCGCGATTTCCTCCCCGCGGGACTGCGTCCGTTCTTCTGAT
>CAZOEH010000008.1:0-245 GCA_964578785.1 uncultured Desulfonema sp.
GGCTTTCTAAAAAGCCGTCCAATTATTTATGATACTATTTATTCTCTATAACTAAGCATGACAAATAATACAAACCGTTTCTGACCTGATATCAAAAAAGCTCATTTCTTGACATGGAAGGCCGTTCATCCTATTTACAACATCTGAAGCTTTTCATATTAATCGTCAACAACCGGAGACGGAATATGCCTGACAAAAAAAGACTCCTTATAGTAGGCGGTGTTGCGGGCGGCGCATCATGTGCG
>CAZOEH010000008.1:255-20358 GCA_964578785.1 uncultured Desulfonema sp.
CATTATATTTGAACGGGGCCCTTATGTATCGTTTGCGAATTGCGGCCTCCCCTATTACATCGGAAATGTAATTACCAGCGAAGACGACCTGCTTGTCGCATCCCCGGAGCTTTTTCTTGAGTGGTTCGAAGTAGATGTAAGAAGCATGAGCAATGTTCTTTCAGTCGACAGGGAAAAGAAGGAGCTTGAGGTCAAGGATCTGGAGACAGGCAGGGTTTACAGGGAAAAATATGACGCACTTCTTCTGTCCCCGGGATCCGCTCCTTTAAAGCCGAAACTGGAAGGAATCGATCTTCCCGGAATATTCACCCTCCGAAACATTCCCGATACAAGAGAAATTATTAAATGGATCAAAGAAAAAAAAGTTAAAAGGGCGGCAATTGTCGGCGGAGGATTTATCGGACTTGAAATGACGGAAAACTTAAGAAGGCTCGGCATTCATGTTACCCTAATTGAAATGCAGCCGCACGTCATGCCGGCCATAGATCCTGAAATCGCAGAGTTCATACATAAACACCTCGAGGCAAACGGGGTTTCCTTAATGCTTGGTTCCGCAGTTTCAGGATTCAGCAAAGAAAACGACGATTCAATATCCGTCAGGCTTCAATCGGAAAACGCGGTTCCGGCCGATATGGTTATTCTTTCTATAGGGGTCCGGCCTGAAATTCAGCTTGCAAAGGATGCCGGGCTCTCAACAGGCGCTCTTGGAGGAATAGTCGTAGATGAATGCATGCGTACAAGCGATGAAAACATCTGGGCGGTCGGCGACGCTGTCGAAGTAAAAGATTTTCTGACGAACGGGCAGAGCCTTATTCCTCTCGCCGGACCGGCAAACAGGCAGGGCAGGATTGCGGCTGAATCCATTTTCGGAACAACCGGTAAAATAAAATCATTCAGAGGCGTCCAGGCTACTGCCGTATGCGGTATGATGGGCTTGACGATAGCCTCTACCGGCCTTACGGAAAAGGCAATAAAAAGGTATGAGAAAACCGGTCTTCATATGCCTTATGAAAAGATATATCTCCATCCCGATCATCATGCAGCCTACTACCCTGACGCAAAAACCATAACCATTAAACTTATATTCTCCAGAAATGACGGCCGGATTCTCGGCGCACAGGCTGTCGGATTTGAAGGAGTTGAAAAGAGAATCGATGTCATAGCGGCCGTAATTCAGAAGAACGGGACGGTTTTCGATCTTGAAGAAGCGGAACTCTGCTATGCTCCCCAGTATGGTTCGGCAAAAGATCCCGTCAACATGGCAGGCATGATAGCGGCAAATGTGCTTAATGGTTACGCTTTCATCAGGCACTGGGAAGAGCTTCCCGGTTCGGACCCTTATATAATAGACGTGCGCGACCCGTCCGAATATGTGCGCGGCCACGTCAGCGGCGCTGTAAACATCCCTCTGAACAGCGTAAGATTTCGGCTTGACGAAATCCCTAAAAACCGGGATATCTGGTTGTACTGCCTTGTCGGTAAAAGGTCTTATTTTGCTTCAAGAATATTAAGGCAAAAGGGTCTTAAAGCATGGAATATTTCAGGAGGATATGTGATGTACAAGGCAGTCAAAAACATCCTCGGTTTATCCTGATTTTATGCCGGGCACAGCAATGTAAACGCGCAGACCCGGGGAATTGCAATTTATTTTAACCCGACGCATTCTGGTTGCTGCTTTCAACCCATAATGCGCGGGCAGGATCAGGAAAAATATCAAAGATGCCGGTTATCATCTCCACCTACCACTACAGAATTTCGGTTCAGCCTTGAGGTAAGGATTTGCGTTTGAAATGATTGGTTTAACGCATTGCTCACCGGAGAGGGCCGCTTTTTGGCCCGAACCCGGTGGAGCAAAATGTTATGCAATTCTTTTTCTAAGGTATACACCAAATGCTTGCCACCTTAATGTTTTTTCGATTGAATTGAGTTTTTCATCAGCATATTTATAAAAATCCATGACGAAAGGCATTAGTTCGGTTGCAGAAAGCGAAATCTTTGATAAATATGAATTTGCTTTTTCAATTACAGGTGTTGCTGCTTCGACAAAGGCTTGATCCAGATACTCACCTGGATTAAAAGTCTCATCATTTAATTCGATTATCTTGCAGGCTATATAAAGATGGATTTCTGATTCAACCATATTGCGAGGACGAGCGGCCCCACCCAAACGGGAAAAGTAATCACCGAGTTCGCACATTGCACGCCATGTATGATTCTGATTTCCGTTCATTTGACCTTATATTGCCCTATATTGCATAACGCATTGCTCACCGGAGAGGGCCGCTCTTTGGCCCGAATCTGGTGAAGCAAAATGTTATGCAGTTTTTGTTGTATTAAAATACTTATGAATGGCCTCTTGGTCTCGAATATATACACTCAGCCAATCTTTATGCTCTTGTTCCATCTGCTTCATCCTTCGTAAGGAGCTTGTCCGAATGTTATCTAGTAAAACAGCAATGAAACGTTTGGTTTCTTCATTGGCTATTTTGTCACCATCCCTTTTGCCCCAGCCATTCTTCTCGAGATTAAGCCATGAATATTTGTTTATCAAGCAAATTGCAAATATATTGCTTATGTTATTATTCAACCACACTTTACCTTTCTCACTATCTGCCAGGTATTTACTACCATTGCCATAAAAACCAATTATGGCGCAAAGTGGCTTAAACAAGCCAAAATCTCTATATATACTATACTGCTGAGCATATATTTCATTCTTGAGTTTATGCGCTGCTTTTTCAGCTTTTAATATTTCGGCATTTGTCAGAATGCTTTTTGCCTCGATTGTGGCTAATACACATTCAGCGGGATAGACTCCAATATGTTGCTCCTTAATGAATGGAGGAAGGATTCTATTGTCGTATATGATTATATCGGTTTGGTTACTTTGATATCCTGCTTGGTTAATAATAACACCTGAACCAAGGCTAAATTGTTCGGTAAGGAATGCCTTTAATATGTTTGATACAAATAACTCTCTTAATTCTCCTTTAGAGAGTTTATGGTTCAAATCAGATAGAGCGCTTATCTTTTCAGATAGGCCTCGTATAATCGCGCTCGAGTGTTTTTGTATTAAGGTTCGTTTCATAGTCTCGTGATGCATAACGTTGCTTTTCAGCGGGCGCGGCTTTTGCGCCCCGCTGCAAAAGCCTTGTTATGTTTTTTTTATATGTTTTTCAACATCTTCCGATTTAAAAAGCCAATTGTTTATTTCATTATTAGCTGTTTCGTGCCATACTTCTAACCCGGTTAGATCTCTTTCTGTAACTTTTCTGAGATTGTCGGTTCTATAAGCCTCAGAGCTTTTGATATATGCTGGGAGTCCTTTTTCAACTCTTTGTTTTAGCTCAAAAGGGGTAACTCCGAATTTTACTGAAAGGTCGCTCCCCGAATAATATATTCCTTTTGGCAAGGCTGATTTGTTTGTAAAAAATCTTATCGTTCCTATTACAACTGGAATTAGAAAGGTTACAGTTCCTACAGATATGAACAGTTTTGAATAAGGTTTAAGAGCATCAATGTAATTCTGGGCGCCAATTGCTATTAAGGTTAAACCGACACCACCTAAAATGTATTTCAACATTTTTTGACTTTCTTCCAAGGGAATTTGCCCTTAGTTTTTTGTAATGCCAAAGCAACTTGATGTCAGAAATTTGGTTTTATCCATAACGATGCGTCAGGGGCAGATAGGGCTCTCACTATCCTTTGAAATGCACCAGACTTCTTAAAGCACTTCTTCACGAAATGGCCCTGCTCATGCTGACCCCTGGACTGCATGGTTATAGGCAATATTGCTTTATAACTCTAAGTATTCCTTTGCTTTACCAACATTATCCCTCAATATCCTTGGCGCATCTTTTCTCGCATACGCGACAGCGCAATAGTGCTTACTCACTACCGACAAAGACCTAAATCCGATCTCCTCGTTTGCAACGTCAATTGGTGGCACTATATTATGGGTTACCATATTAAAGTAACATAAAAGGTCGATATTCTCACATTCTAAAGGACCATATTTCGATTGTAAGATTAAGGTTCGCGCATAATCATAGCATTTCAGCACTACCGTAGAAAACGAAATGTCTATCGGATCATAAATTTCAAACAGATCACTGTGATCCTTGGCTGCCCCAGCTGTTTGCAATGCTTTTTTATACTCGTCTGTTCTACGGCGGTCTTTGTCTAATATCTCTTTTTCTTGGAATCTAACATCTCGAAAAGATACATCCACCGGTTCCTCTGCCTCAGTCAATTCGTCTTCGGTGAAATCGATTTCTAAAGCACGGAGTAGACGTATGACAGTCCATTTTTCACGGTTTGTTTTTTCCTTATTACTGAAAAAGGTGAGAGACTCCTTCAACGCTCGGATACGATCTTCCTTCCAGATATCTTTATCGTCACACATTAATTCTTTTGCCTTATAACAATCAAAATTACCACTCTGCATTTACCACTGTTAATAACCTTCACATGACGGTCTGCATGTATTACACTTTTAAATGGAGATATAGAATTTTACAGCGAACAGGGCTCCGCCCTGTACCCGGTAAAAGAAAATATCCAAAGAACCAAATAACCTATTTGCCTGAACGCACCGGGAGAGCCCGGATGTCGTAAGCGCCATACTGGAGATACCAGAACCGCTTGCCGCTGTAGAAATGGAAGGAGGCAGCATCGGAACCGTGTGTTTCTGACGCCCACGCCCAAGTACAAGTAAGACGAATCAATTCCGTTAAATGGACCTCATGTCCACAGTCAGACTTATAGGTTTTAGTCGTATCGTACAATCTTGCCAGCTCATCCTGCGTCGGCATCCGCCAGTCTTTATAACCGCCACCACGATAATTCTTACAATAAAACTTGGCATTCGCCCAAGTTATATCCTTTCCGTTGTCCTTTGCCGCCCACATCAGGTTCGTTTTGGTGTCCAAGACTGTCCCGTTATTATACGCAATAAAATGGCCGTCCCTTGCGATTTCATCAGCAAACTGTTCATTATCAACAGAGACGTACTTCAATCTTTTGCCCACTACGTTTTTAATAGAAGCATTACTTTGCAACTTGCTATCTTTCTGTTTTGTTCCTTCAGCATAAAGAGAATCAATTATAGCGTCAATATCTGGAGACACTTTACCATCATTATGCTTTTCTGCCGTTACCGGCTCAACCAGCTTTGGTACGGTAACAGTAGTATTCTTCTGTTGAGCCATTACAATAATCACGATAATGCATACAAAAACAATAACTGCTAATCCTTTTAACAATTCCTTAGTATGTGATACTCCACCCGCAGAGCGGGTGGCATCAGGTAGCCCCCCAGAGGGGGCGTTTTCTTTGGGAATGCCCCGTTGGAGCTGTATATAATTTATTCCAAATCAAGTTCTCTTTGTTGTTGATCAGCTTTTTCTTGATCTCGGATATATTTTCGTATGGTCTCTTCATCCAACCCAACCGTGCTTACACAATATCCTCTTGACCAGAAATGCAGACCTGTTGCTCTCTTATTGCCCAAAATCCATCGATGGATTCTTACAGCACTTTTTCCCTTTAAAAACCCTATCGAATGGGCAACGCTGTACTTTGGCGGTATCTTTAAGCACATGTGTACATGGTCCAACATCAGGTGCCCTTCCAGAAGTTCTATATTGCGTTGCCTGCATAAATCTCGAAAAATATCTCCGACCCTTCTCCGAAATTTACCATACAGTTTCTTTTGCCTGTATTTCGGGACAAAGACCACATGGTATTTGCAATCCCATCGTACATGCGATAAACTCTCCCAATCATGCATAGGTTCATCCTCCGATCTGCTCTTTCGAGACTTTCCCGGAGGGTGAGCCTATATCATTTTCCGCCGGATCGGTAGAACCTCTCCGGGTCCTCCACCAGAGGTGGAGGGTTTAGATCAAAACTAATAATGAGGTCGATACCGATTCCACGACCCGGCATCGCTGAATCTGTTTCTTCAATTGAACTTGCAAAAACATTCGGGCATGTCAGTGATTTTTTTCTGACAGACACTGTAATCAAGAACAACGCGGGCCAGACTCCGGATGACCAGCCGGTAAACGGATTTGTAGGAATAACGGGTCTTACATGCGACTGGAATATTGCAAGAAAACTTGTTGATTCAACCGATATACCTGTGATACTTGCAGGCGGACTCTCACCGGATAATGTTTTTAACGGAATAATAAAAGTAAAGCCGGCAGGAGTCGACAGTTGTACACAGACAAATGCCAGCGATATGCATGATAATCCAGTCAGATTTACAAAAGACATGGCCAGGGTTAAACGTTTCATTGAAGAATCAAGAAGAGCGGTTATAAATAACAAATCATCGTGAGGGAGGATAATCAGAGAAGATGTATGAAAGCGGCGATCTGAAAAAGGGTCTTAAAATTGAAATAGACGGCGATCCGTATGTAGTTGTTCAATTTGATTTTGTGAAGCCGGGCAAAGGCCAGGCTCTTTATAAATGTAAACTTAAAAACATGCTCACAGGCTCACAGTTTGAACGAACGTTCAGATCGGGCGATAAATTCAACGAGGCGCACCTTGAAGAACATGAAATGGAATACCTTTATTCAGACTCAAGCGGTTATTGCTTTATGAACACATCGACTTATGCTCAGGAATTTCTTACCGCCGCACAAGTCGGTGAGGCCAGGAATTTTTTGAAGGAGAATATTGTCTGCAATGTTCTGTTCTTCGGAGAAAAAGCAATAGGTCTGTCTCTTCCGAATTTTATTAATCTTAAAATAGTAAAAGCCGATCCATGGGCCAAAGGTGATACAGCCGCGGGCAGTACCAAGCCGGCAACACTTGAAACAGGATATGTTGTCCAGGTACCCCCGTTTGTGGATGAAGGAGAGCTTGTACGGATAGATACCCGTACCGGCCAATATGTGGAAAGGGTGAAAAAATAAAGCTTCAGAGCCGATACACTTAACCTATATAAACGGTACTCTGTTCAGAATATATTTTTGAGGGTTAGAAAAATACAGGAAACAATCTCTACCTTACTAAAGGTCTTTTTCAGGTAACTCCACCAGAATCGTATGAATTGATTTTTTGCCTGAAGACCGGATTGTAAATTTTATACCATCAAACGATATCGACTCGCCTTTTTGAGGTATTTTGCCCATCAGCTTAAGCAGAAAACCGCCTATGGTTTCATAATCTTCCTTTGGAATCCGTAAATTCATTATTTCATTCGCATGCTCAATCTCCATCCTCGCATTAACAAGAAATTTATTTTCCCCGAGTCTGGCAAACTGCTTTGTATCATCGTCGTATTCGTCATTGATTTCACCGACAACCTCCTCAATGATATCTTCTATTGTTATTATTCCGACCGTACCTCCGTATTCATCAAGCGCTATCGCAATGGAATTTCTTGTCTTCTGAAGCAATACAAGCAGTTCAAGTGCTTTCTTTGATTCGGGAACAAACGGGACTTCACGAATAAACGGTACTATAGAAGCATTTTCATCTGTTATATGAATAAGATCAAAGGGATGGATAATTCCGATCAGATTGTCAATTCTTCCTTTATATACGGGCAGCCGTGAATAACCTGTCATGTTAATCGTTTCTATAGCCTTCTCGACGGTTGATTTGTATGATATCGCTGCTATATCAACTAGAGGAACCATTACATCCGAAACATTCGATTCAATAAGCTGGAAAACCCTTCTTATAAGCTTCTTTTCACCGGTTTCAAGGTCGCTTCCTTCTCCGCCGATAGATAAGGCAAGCTCCAGCTCCTTCTTTGAGATATAGAAATTCGGCTTGATAGCCTCTTTACCGATAAGATTATAAAATAATCTGCTGGCGCGGAAAACAAGATGTGTTAACGGCGAAATAATACCGGAGGCATATACGAAAAGAGAAGCTATCTTAAGAGCTGTCTCATCTGCTTTCTGCTGAAAAACGGTTCGGGGAAGGATTTCCCCAAATATCAGCAGAACCGGTGTTATAATAAGAATTGTTAAAAACTCGCTGTTTTTCCGGAACAGACCGTCAAACCAGACCGCTGCAAGTACCGATGCGATGATCACGAACATATTCGTTCCTGTACTTGTTGTTGCGAGAGACCATTCAGGTTTCTCGGTCAGTTTCAAAAATCGAACGGCCCCCTTATGTCCCCGCTTTGCAGCCTGGCGCAGTCTTATTCTGTTTGCAGATAGAATAACCATCTCGGATCCTGAAAAAAATCCCTGACATACAACACATAAACTTATCGCGAAAATATAAATGAAGTTATTCACTTTAATGCCCTGTCGTATTCGTCATGAATTTCACCAAACAGCTCACCAAGAAGATCATCCATTGTTAGCAACCCTGTAACTTTTCCCTGCTTATTTACACAAATTACAATATGTATCCGTTTTCTCTTTAATATATGAAACAAATCGTCTGTTTTGATGTTTTCATTTACAAAAAAAGGTTTTCGGCAAATATTCCGAATTGTATTTACCTCCTTACCGTATTTAGTAATATTGATTTTCAAGAGATCTTTTGTATAAAGAATCCCGACTATATTGTCGATACTGTCTCTGTATACGGGGATTCTTAAAAACCTGCTCTGATGCACTTCTTTTACGGCTTTTTCAATAGTAATATCTTCAGAGAGAGAGAATATCTCCTTTAAAGGTGTCATGATTTCAAATGCATGGGTGTCACTGAATTCAAAGATATTATGTATAAGATCCCGTTCGGCCCTGTTAATCTCACCGCTCTCATGACTTTCATCCACAAGAGCCCTGAATTCGTCCTCCATTATGATTGTTGTAACATGACGTTTTTCGAATCCTGCGATTTTCAAAAGCAACAAGGAAATGTTGTAAAATATGAATCTTATAGGAAGAATTAATTGCGAAAAAAAATACAGAGGAGTGCTTACAAACGGCGCAATCCTTTCATTATATGTAAAGGCCAGTGTTTTTGGTATAACTTCGGCAAAGATCAATGTCGCAGGTGTCATTACCGCCATAGCAACCCATTGGCCGTTATCTTTACTGTATGACATAAAGAGAGAAGCGGCTATAACTGAAGCTGCAATGTTGACCATATCGTTTCCGATAAGAATGGTTATTATGAGTTTTCGTGGCCTGGATAAAAGCCTGTTGATTAATAATGACTTTTTATTGCCGGCTCTTTTAAACCGCTCACGCTGGATTGGAGATAATGAAAAAAGGGCGGTTTCGGAACCGGAAAAAAATCCTGAGACAATGAGAAGAAGCAGGATTATGGATATATTCAGCAGCAAATGAGATCCCTCAAAATAGATTATTGAAAGAAAGCGGTAAATTGTTTATTAAATATAATTGTTTTTTTACGATATTATCATATATATATAATCATGTTTCATTTGCAAGTATAGATTATTTTATAACGGTAATAAAACAACTGTGCGCATTCCTGCCAAGTAAAAAGCCGGGTTTTTAAATTTTTTAGAGGCAGGCAATTTTATTTGAGGATTTATTTTTAATGGACAAGTTATTTGGGACAGACGGAATCAGGGGAATTGCAAACGAATATCCTATGACGCCTGAAATTGCCCTTAAAATTGGTAAATCGGTTGCCTTAAAATTTAAGGAGGCGATAGGTTATTCTTCTATAATTATCGGCCGGGATACCAGGATATCCGGGAATATGATTGAATATGCTTTAGTATCAGGAATTTGCGCTATAGGTATTAACGCATTAGTTGCTGATATTATACCTACCCCCGGAGTTGCATTTCTAACATCGTATTTAAAAGCAAATGCGGGTATCATGGTATCCGCTTCACACAATCCGTTTTATGATAATGGAATTAAATTATTTAATGGCGATGGCTATAAACTGTCTGATGAAAGAGAAAGTGAAATTGAAAATTTAATATTTGATAACAGTCGATTATCTAATCAAATATCAAGCAGTGATATAGGTAGTGTCCATTTAATTGATGATGCGTTGTCCTTATATACAAACTTCCTGAAAAACACGTTGCCAGACAAGTTCTCATTTGAAGGCATTAAAATAGTGATGGATTGCTCAAACGGAGCAACTTATAAAATTGCCCCTAATCTGTTTACTGATCTCGGAGCAGAGATTGAAGTTCTGAACAACACTCCAACTGGCCGGAATATAAATGACAATTGTGGTTCTGAACACACAGAATCGATAGTAAAAAAGGTATTGGAAAAGAAGGCTGATATTGGAATCGCATTTGACGGAGACGGAGACAGGCTCATCGCGGTTGACGAAAATGGAAGTATTTTATCAGGAGATAAAATACTTGCTATAAGCGCAATTATAATGAAGAAAAAAGGGCTGTTATCAAATAATCACGTCGTCAGCACAGTCATGAGCAATATGGGACTGGTTTCATTGTTTAAAAGCAAAGGAATAAATCATACAATGTCTCAGGTTGGTGACCGGTATGTAATGCAGGAAATGATGAAAACAGGCGCCGTTCTTGGCGGAGAGAATTCCGGACATATAATTTTCTCAGATTATCAAACAACCGGAGATGGAATATTAACTGCCTTGAAGTTAATTCAATTCATGATGGAAGAATCACAACCACTTGCTGAGCTCGCTAAAATCATGACTGTATATCCTCAGACATTATTGAATATCAATGTTTCACGAAAACCTGATATAAAAGATGTTCCTGAGCTAACCGATGCGATCAAGAATGCTGAAAATATTTTGAGAGAGAAGGGAAGGGTGCTTGTAAGGTATTCCGGAACTCAGCCTTTATGCAGGGTAATGGTTGAGGGTGAATCCAGGAGTGAAACTGAAAAACTCTGTTTGTTTTTAGCAGATAAGGTAAGAGAATATATTGGATAATGTGATTAAAATTTAAACCCGCGAAGAGCGTTTTGCGTTCTTCGCGGGTTTAAGCTAAATGATTTTATTCCCTTCTTCCACCTAATACACTCAACAACATGATAAAAAGATTTATGAAATCAAGGTATAATGAAAGAGCACCCAATATGGCTCCTTTACGGATAACACCGGCTTCTAGTCCTGATGGCTGTGTTGTTGCCATATGCTTCAATTTTTGTGTGTCGTATGCAGTCAATCCGACAAATACAATAACGCCTATATAGCTGATTATCATATTCATGGCTGAGCTTTTTATAAACATGTTGACGACCGAAGCTATTATAATGCCGATTAGGCCCATTGTCATGAATCCGCCCATGGACGTTAAATCGCGCTTAGTTGTCATTCCGAATATGCTGCACGATATAAATGTAGCAGCGCATATAAAGAATGTTGATGTAATAGATGAATTTGTATAAACTAAAAATATTGATGCTAAAGTTGCACCATTTAGCGCTGCGTATATTATGAATAAAGATGTTGCTGTTGATGCCTGGATTTTATTGACGCGGGCACTTATAATATAAACCAGTGCCAATTCAGCAATAATAAGGCCAAAGAATACAAGTTTGTTTCCAAATATCAAATTTTGAATTTGAGCGTTGTTTGATACAAAATAAGCGATAAAACCTGTCAGGGCAAGACCAATGCCCATCCAGTTATAAACGCTTCTGATGAATTCGTTAACAAAGACCTGTGTTTGTTCACTTTTTACAGTATATGTCTGTTGCATATGATTCCTCCTTTAATTATGGAATTTATATTAACACATAACAGCAAATTTTCAAGAGGATAATTGCATATGAAATCTGATCAATTATTTCAAGAAATGAAACTGATTGCTGAAAAATTAGATATAACTGTAACCGAACAGAATTTTCGTAAAACCGGAATTAATATTAAAAGCGGATTCTGCAAAGTAAAAGGAAACAATTTTTTTTATATTGATAAGGACCTCCCGGTTTCCAGAAAAAATGAAATTCTTGCTGAATTTTTAAGCGGACTGGAATATGATAACATTTACATTATCCCTGCGTTGCGTGATTTTCTCAATATTTATGATAAGAGATAATAAGGGAAGGGGTCGTTATCGTATAAATCTGAATTTATGAAAATTATACTTATTAGTTTACATAATATTCATTATCAGACGTTATATCCGGAGTCGGTTTTTAGGTATCGTTCCGGAACGCCGGTTCTTTTAAGCCAAAATAAACTGTATCTAATATATTGTCGATAAGATATAATGCATTATGGAAGCACATATTTATTCTGTTACAGAACTTACATCCGAAATAAAGAGATTCATTGAAGAGAAATACCCTTTTATCTGGATATATGGTGAGATCTCAAATTTAACTGTACCTTTTTCGGGACATTTATATTTTACCCTGAAAGATGAATCGGCAAGAATAAATGCCCTTATATTCAAAGGTCAGTACAAAAATCTTAAATTTAATCCGGAAAACGGAATGTCGGTAATAGGTTTCGGCCGATTAGGAGTTTATGAATCCAAAGGAACATATCAGATTATATTTGAATATCTTGAACCAAAGGGTATCGGTTCTTTACAGATAGCCTATGAACAGCTTAAAGCAAAATTATCAGCGCAAGGTCTTTTTAATGCTTCTAGCAAAAAGGAACTGCCGTTTCTACCGCAACATATCTGTATAATTACTTCACCTACCGGCTCAGTACTGTATGATATTCTTAATATTATCAATAGAAGATATCCCAATGTAAATATTCTTATTATCCCTGTTAAAGTCCAGGGTGAATCGTCGGAATCGGATATAGTTGAAGCTATTAACTTATTGAATTCATTTAAATATGCTGATGTAGCAATAATAGCACGTGGAGGCGGTTCTTTAGAAGAATTACAGGCTTTTAATTCGGAATCAGTTGCAAGAGCAATATTCGAATCATCCGTTCCTATTATATCTGCGATCGGACATGAAACAGATTATACCATTGCGGATTTCGTTTCCGATTACCGGGCGCCTACACCCTCGGTTGCAGCCGAAATTGTAGTCCCGTTAAGAGATGAATTGAAAAATAAGATCAATAAACTTGGTCGTTCTCTGAATACAAATTTCACAAGGCTTTTAAATCATAACACTAATAATTTAAATAAGATGACAGGTAGAATAAAAAGTCCGAAAAGAATAATCGAGGACATGATAATTAAAAACGATTATCTGAACAGACGAATTCTAATATCTCAGATGAATATAATTAAACAGCTCAAAAATCGATTTGCAAATTTAAATAACAACCTATTATTCAATAATCCAAATAAATATATATTACATTATAATGAAAAAGTTAATAATATACTTTATAACATATTAACATCAATTAATATAATATATAACAACAACAGGCATCTCTTGCATCAATCACTGGGGAAATTAAATATATTGAATCCAAAGGCTATTCTACAGAGAGGTTATAGTATAACCAGAACTATCCCGGATAAACATATTGTAATTGATTCGAATAATATTGAAATCGGCCAAAATCTTGAAGTACTGGTTGCGAAAGGCTCTTTAATATGCAGTGTTGAAAGGAAAATATAAAAATATGGCAAAACTCACTTTTGAAATTGCAATGAAACAGCTTGAACAAATCGTCCAGGAACTTGAATCAGGAAATCTTTCCCTTGAGGATTCTATAAAAAAATTTGAGGAGGGAATAAAACTTTCAAAATATTGTTCTGCCAAACTTGATGAAACTGAAAAGAAAATAACTCTCCTTTTAAAAGATCAGGATGGTAATATAATTGAAAAACCATTTGTTCCCGAGAGATTAACGGAATGAATCATATAAATTCAAATATTACGGATGTTTCTGGCTTTGATTTTAATTCATATATCTCAAAAAAAAATATTCTCATAAATAATAAACTGAGCGAATTCATCGAATCTTCTCAGGATTCATCTATATTATCAAAAGCAATGAATTATTCTCTTTTGTCGGGTGGAAAAAGGATTAGGCCTGTTCTTTGTATCGCAGCTTACGAAGCCGTTGCCGATAAAGAAAATGGCGTATTACCGGCAGCCTGTGCGCTTGAAATGATACACACATATTCTTTGATTCACGACGATCTGCCTGCCATGGATGATGATATTCTGAGAAGAGGAAAACCGACCTGCCACGTGGCTTTCAGCGAAGCTGCTGCTATACTTGCAGGTGACGCCCTGCTCACCCTTGCTTTTCAGATACTTTCTTCTGTGCAGATTAATAATAATGATGCTGCAAAGTGGTTAAATGTCATTAACCTTATATCGAAAGCTGCAGGTTATATGGGTATGATTGAGGGGCAGATGAGAGATATTAATTATGAAAACCGATGTATTTCTTTGAAAGAATTAGAATATATGCACTCATTGAAAACCGGGGTTCTTATCGGAGCAGCGGTTGAAACAGGGGCAATACTGGGTAACGGAAGTTCGGTTCAAATTGAGCAGCTTAAAATATATGCAAAATGCATCGGTTTAGCCTTTCAGATTACAGATGACATCCTTAATGTAACAGGTGACCCCGCAGAAACAGGTAAAACCACAGGAACCGATAAGAATAGGAATAAAAACACCTACCCTGCCCTTCTGGGAGTTGTCGGGTCGGAAAAGCATGTTAAGAAACTTATAACAGAGGCCTTGCATGCGATAGTAACATTTGATAATAAAGCTGACCCGCTAAGAGCAATCGCATTATATATTATTAAAAGAAAACGTTGAAGATAAAGGACAATCATAGTTGAGCATACTTAGTAAGATTAACTCTCCGGACGATTTAAAGAGTCTTTCCCGTTCAGAGCTTCCCGTACTTGCTTCCGAAATACGAGAACTTATTGTTGATGTTGTATCAAAAAACGGAGGTCATCTTGCATCGAGTCTCGGCGCTGTTGAGCTGGCCATAGCTATTCATTATGTTTTTGACGCTCCTGCAGATAAGATTATCTGGGATGTAGGGCATCAGGCTTATGCACATAAGATTATCACCGGGAGAAGGGAAAAATTTAATACTCTCAGGAAGCATGAAGGCATATGCGGCTTTACAAGGATGTGTGAAAGTGAATATGATTCATTCTCAACAGGCCACAGCAGCACCTCTATATCGGCCGGACTTGGTATAGCATGCGCAAAATATCTGAAAAAAGAGACCTCCAAAGTAATAGCCGTTATCGGTGACGGCTCCATGACGGCGGGTCTTGCGTATGAAGGCCTGAATCAGGCCGGATATCTTCACAAGAACAAGGATATTATAGTTATCTTGAATGATAATGACATGTCTATCGCGCAAAACGTAGGCGCCCTCTCCTCTTTTTTAAGCAGGAAATTATCAAAGAAATATCTTCAGGATCTCAGGAAAGAATTTGGGGAATTATTAAAGTCTCTTCCCAAAATTGGTGATGATGTTTATAAATTTGCCAAACGTTCGGAAGAGTCGTTCAAAGCTTTTGTAACCCCGGGCATGCTTTTTGAGGCTTTTAATTTCGAATACTTCGGTCCTATTAATGGGCACAATATGGACCATCTGATAGATATACTAAATAATATAAAGCATATGAAAGAACCGGCGCTTCTTCATGTAACTACTAAAAAAGGAAAGGGATATCCCCCTGCTGAAAAAAATCCGGTTTATTTTCATGGTGTTGGAAGTTTTGAAATCAAAACCGGAAACAGTAACGGTAAAAAGAACGGTATTCCGACATATACTGAGGTGTTCGGAGAAACCATGATACGGCTGGCCCGGGAAGATGAAAAAATAATCGCCGTTACTGCGGCAATGCCGGAAGGAACCGGTCTCGCAAAATTTCATGAGATGTTCCCTGAACGATTTTTTGATGTAGGAATTGCCGAACAGCACGGAGTTACATTTGCTGCCGGCCTGGCTACCGAAGGATTCAAGCCGGTTGTAGCGATTTATTCGACTTTTCTGCAAAGAGCTTATGACCAGATCTTGCATGACGTATGCATAGAAGCTCTTCCTGTTGTTTTTGCCATAGATCGCGGAGGTATTGTAGGCGAAGATGGCGCTACCCATAACGGATTATTCGACATATCATATTTGCGAAACCTTCCTAACATGGTGGTTATGGCCCCGAAAGATGAAAATGAGCTGTGTCGTATGCTTTTGACCGCTCTATCACATAACGGACCGATAGCATTCCGGTATCCCAGAGGAACCGCGGTTGGTGTTCCCGTCGAGCAGGATATTAAACCGCTCCTAATAGGAAAGGGAGAAATACTTGAAAATGGAAAGGATATTCTCATACTTGCAATAGGCAGATCAGTCTGCGAAGCATTAAAGGCGCATAAACAATTAATCGAGGAACATGATATTAACGCAACCGTGGTCAACTGTCGCTTTGTAAAACCGCTTGATGTAGAATTGATTACATCTCTTGCAAAAGAAATACCCCGCATAATCACCGTGGAAGAGCATATCCGCCAGGGAGGGTTCGGAAGCGCAATTCTTGAGTGTTTGAATGATAAAGGTATTTCCGATTTTATGATGGAACGTCTTGGGATACCCGACCTTTTTGTAGAGCACGGACCGCAGGATCTGCTCAGAGCTAAATATAAAATTGATTCAAATGCAATAGTTGATGCGGCTTTAAAATTGAAAGCCTCGTAAGTTGATTTATGCCGCTTTGCGGCAGGCTGTTTCAGATGAGCTTGCCGGAAGTCCGAACAGCTCTCCATATTTTACATTACATTTAAACGCCGATGCCTGAAAATAAGAAACGACTCGATATCGCATTACATGACCTTGGGCTTGCACAAAGCCGGGAGAGAGCAAGAAGCCTTGTTATGGCCGGAAAAGTACTCGTAAACGACAGGATTCAGGATAAGCCGGGGTTTCCGGTCGGAAAAGATGATTTAATTGTCCTTAAAGAACCGGATATTCCTTTTGCAAGCAGAGGCGGAATAAAACTAGAAGCGGCATTAGCCGCTTTCGTCATCAATGTCAATGAATTGATATGCCTTGATGTCGGAGCTTCAACAGGCGGATTTACAGATTGCCTTCTGAAACATGGCGCAAAAAAGGTCTTTGCAGTTGATGTCGGATATGGTCAACTGGCCTGGACATTACGAAAAGACCCTAGAGTAATTCCTGTTGAACGAACCAATATAAGATACATGTCATCTGAAGTGATTAGTTCGCCTGTCGATTTTGTTACAATTGATGTTTCATTCATATCCTTAAAAATAGTCGTTCCTGCAGTATTGAAGTTCATGAAAAATGATGCGGGTATCGCCGCTCTCATCAAACCACAGTTTGAAGTTGGAAAAGGCAGGGTAGGAAAAGGTGGTGTTGTAAAAGATGTCTTGTTGCATAACGAAGTCATAAACAGCCTTTCTGATTTCTTTTCCAAAGCCGGACTGAATGTTAAAGGTGTTATCGACTCTCCCATACTGGGACCCAAAGGGAATAAGGAATTTTTCATTTATATGAAGTTTGATGATTTCATACAGGGTTTTTCAACTTGATTTTATTTCAATATAAATATAACGATAAAAAACCGATTTTTCAGCAGGGCCGATTATAATATAATTTAGAGAGGAGCTTAAATGAGTGAAAGGTTAAACAAACTAAGAAACATCGCACTTGTCGGTCACGGTAGTTCCGGGAAAACATCTCTATCTGAAATCATGTTGTTCAAAACAGGCGCCAGTAAAAGACTCGGGCGTGTCGAAGACGGCAATACCGTCATGGATTTTGAGCCGGAAGAATTAAAACGGCTAATAAGCATCAGCAGCGGATTTCATCATTTCAACTGGAAAAAAAATATTATTTCACTTATCGATACTCCGGGTGATCAGAATTTTTTTACTGATACCATAAACAGCATGCAGGCTGCCGACGGAGTTGTCGTAGTAATTGATGCGGTCGACGGTGTAAAAGTACAAACCGAGCTATCCTGGGATTATGCCAGGGAATTCGGCCTTCCATCCATTATCTTCATCAACAAGCTCGACAGGGAACGGGCGGATTTCCTCCGCACCTTCAAGGATGCCGCAAATATTTTTCAGCCCAAACCGATCATACTTCAGTTGCCTGTCGGATCTGAATCCGGTTTTAAAGGTATTGTGGATCTCATATCAATGAAATCATATATCTATGGTTCGGATGGCAAAGTAACTACAGGTGAAATACCGGCGGATATGACGGAATCGGCAAACAGAGAAAGAGAAGCCCTTATTGAAAACATTGCTGAAGCAGACGACAAGCTGATTGAAAAATACCTCGAAGGAGAAACTCTCTCAGATGACGAGATCAGGGCGGCTTTAAGAAAAGGCACTATATCCGGCACCTTCGTCCCGGTCATATGCGGTTCAGCGATAAAGGACATAGGAATCGATCTTCTTATGGAGCTGATTGTAAACTGCATGCCCTCACCTCTTGAAAAGACGCCAAAGAAAGGAACGGATCCCAATGACAGCGGAAAAACAATCGAACGGGCTCCCGACCCTGAAGCCCCGTTTTCCGCTTTTGTATTCAAAACAGTTGCAGATCCTTATGCCGGACGCCTTTCAATAATGAAAATCGTTTCCGGATCTCTTGGAGAAAGCGGCAATTTTTACAATGTCAATAAATTCGCAAGGGAGCGTTATAATCAGCTTCTCGCGATTGCCGGCAAAGAACAGAAACCCATAGCTGAAGCCGGTCCGGGCGAGATCGTGGCCGTTGCCAAGCTGAAAGAGACCGCAACGGGCGATACGCTGTGCGATGAAAGCAGCAAGATAAAATTTGAATGTTCAAAGCCTCTCCCGACCCTCATTTCATTTGCGGTCGGATCAAAAGTCAAGGGCGAGGAGGATAAAATATACATCTCCCTGTCAAAACTTCTGGAAGAAGACAGCGCTTTGAAACTCGAACGCAATGCCGAAACAAAAGAGATACTTCTATCCGGAAGAGGCCAAGTCCATATAGAAGTTGTTGTTGAAAAAGTTAAACGAAAATTCAATGTTGATGCGCAGCTCAATACTCCGAAAGTTCCCTACAGGGAGACTATCAAGAAAAAGGTGAGAGTTCAGGGAAGACATAAAAAACAGTCGGGCGGACACGGGCAGTTCGGTGACTGCTGGATACAGATGGAACCTTTACCGAGAGGGAAAGGATTTGAATTTGTCGATGCTATTGTGGGAGGTTCCATTCCCAGGCAGTATATACCTGCTGTTGAAAAAGGTATTGTGGAATCCTGTCAGAAAGGCGTTCTTGCAGGATTTCCGTGCGTCGATTTCCGGGTTACTCTGGATGACGGATCTTTTCACGCTGTTGACTCATCTGAAATGGCTTTCAAGGTAGCAGGGTCAATTGCGTTTAAAAAGGCCGTTCAGGAAGCAAAACCGGTTCTTCTGGAACCGGTGATGAAAGTAACGATTACAACACCCGATGAATACATGGGCGATATAATGGGAAATTTGAACAGCCGGAGAGGCAGAGTTCTCGGCATGGATACGGCAGGTAAAAATCAGGTCATCATTGCCAATGTGCCTATGTCGGAGTTTCTGACCTATGAGCCTGATTTAAGGTCAATGACCGGGGGCCGCGGCATTTACACCATGGAATTCTCCCATTACGATGAAGTTCCGGCTCAGCTTGCTGAAAAGATTATCGAGGCTGCAAACAAAGAAAAAGAACAATAATTGATGGTCCTGTAAAAAATCGAAATAAGTTTAAATAAGATTTTTTACGCAGCCGTCAAAGGCAAAGTAAAAGAGAAAGTGGACCCTTTACCGGGTTCACTTTCCACCCAGATTTTCCCGTTGTGAAAATCTATAATCCGTTTTGTTATAGTCAATCCCAAACCGGTTCCCCGGGGACGACCCTGGGAAGCATCTATCACCTGTCTGAATTTTTCAAATATGATATCCTGATTTTCACGGCTGATTCCTATACCGTTATCCGAAACATCAACTCTGAGATGTTCATCTTCTTGAACTATCTTTATATCTATCATTCCGCTTCTGTTGTCACAGAATTTCACAGCATTTGAAACAAGGTTGAACATTACCTGTATGAGCCTGTCTCTGTCGCCTGAAACAAAAGGGACTGTAACCGGTAAATCGAGATTTACTCTTATATTTTTTTCATGGATAAGCTGACTTGTGGCATTGACGGCTTCATTTACTATATCTTTCAAATCAATCAGGGAAATCTGCCATTCCATCCTGCCCGATTCCATTTTCTGATAATCCAGAATCT
>CAZOEH010000009.1:0-4769 GCA_964578785.1 uncultured Desulfonema sp.
AAAAAATCCCTGAAATATAATGTAATATTTCTGATGTCGAACAGTTTGGAATCACGCAAAAAGATCATTTTAAAATCCAGAAGCATATATTTCAGTGAAATGCCGACGTCGGTGTAAATCGCGAAATGAAGAGCAAATGAAAAAAGAAAGCCCGAGGTAACGACAGTGATAAATGAAGATAATTGGACAGAATCTGTCGTGAACTTGCCTGAGAAGCAATAAATTAATTGATATAAGAACAGCGATAAAAAGAATGCCCCAAATAGAAAAAAAATCGGGGTTAAACCGAAAGCTTTTGCCCATGTCGGTATGCCATGTGGTATGTCAACCAAATTTGCCGCTGATGCGAGCAATATAAAGACAACGAAATTCACAAAGCTGATTGCTGCCGTTAAATTCGCAGAACGCCTGGAATATGCTGTCTTATATGATTCACCGTTATTTTCAGAAAATGAAAGTCCAAGCAAACATATTATTATCGCGAACGGGAGCAATAAAAGCGATTGCATTTTTGTTAGGAACGAAAGCCCTAGTAAAATGCCGCCTGTGAAGAAAGAGATGTTTTTTCTTTTTTGCATTCGCGATGTTGCTGTGAGTATCGGAATTGAAGCAGCCCACCAGAAAACACTGTAAAAATCAGTTCGGATCATGCTCGAATGATAAATTAATGATTCCTGTGTGCCCAAAGCAAGAACAATCAGAATGACTATCCAGCCGGGTATGTCGAATAAAAAGAATAAAGCAGTTGTCAGGGTCATTACGATGCAAATGGCAAGAAACGGGGAATGTGCCCGGATAAAATCGGCCAGCTCCGCATAACTCCCAATTGGGTCAATTGCAGCAGCCAAATCTTTAAAATCTAATGCGAATATCACTCCGAAGAGGCTTCCAATTTTTGTAGTTACAAAAAGCGGGAAATACATTCCAAAGCCGGGATGGCTTATATGGTCTGGTAACAGGCCGCTCTGTACTGAAATCACGTCAAGCGCCGTAACATGATCCATGTCCCAAATGAAATAATATGGGTATGAATCATTGACTGTTGAATAGAAGGTAAACAACGCAAGAATAACACCAACGGCAACAAACAGCAGCCAAACATTATTTTTTTGCTTATTAACAGTTTTCAAATATCGTCTTGAACCTTTTATATGAAAAATTCACTATGAAAGTATGCCACAGTTTTTTCGCGCGATTATTTTCTGATGATTAACTTGAAATGCTGATAAATAATTCTGCAAAGTTATCTAACTTTAAATTATTTTTAGACGATACAGCCTGACTTTTTATGAAAATGTATACGAATATAAAGATTTCATGTCAATATTATTACGTCACATGATATTGGGAGTAATTAAAGGAAGGAACAGAAAATTAGCAACAGCAGGAATATGATCATAAATATATATTGATTTTAACAGGTAAAACTGCTCTACAATAAATTATACATATCCATGTACTGTTTCTCATTAAGGTTTAGAATGACCTGTTCTGAAGAAAGGTCCAGGTAAACATTTTTTGAAGAGAAGGCTTCAATAAGCACAGTATTGGAGTCGGAAATAAATTCGAATAACTCATTTCCGTTTCGACTCCTGATCGGATAACGTACAAAAGTCTTTCTTATATTATCTGCGGGATGCAGACATTATTCTTATTGGGAAAATGCTGTCAATTCAATCTAATCATACAAAATGCTTTGGTGTTATAGTTGTTTTTGTCCTTTCATTAAGCCTGAGGATGTACGCCATTATTTTTACTGTTATTGACGTACCTATTCGTGCTGACGCCTCCGATTATTATAAATACGCTCTCAACTTAAAATATCACCAAACATATTCGCGGCAAGATATAACGGAAAGCAACTTGCAGCCTGATGCGGTAAGATCGCCGGGCTATCCTGTTTTTCTTATACCTTTTGTCAAGTACCCCCCAACAGATACAATGCTGTTTCGAATAAATATGGTTCAATCGATATTAGACAGCATTTGCGTAACCCTCGCATACGGTATTTTCCGTTATTTTATCTCCGAACCGCTTGTTTTCGCTGCTGCATTGCTTGCTTCGGTTTCGCCTCATTTGATTTCAATGAACACCTACCTGTTGTCAGAAACTTTGTTTACTTTTCTTATGATTCTGACGCTCTGGCTGTCGGTAAAAGCATTTTCAAACAATAAAGCGACTCTCGCTTTCATAACAGGAGTCGTACTTGCTTTTGCAGTTTTAACACGCCCCGCATTACAATACTTTATCGTTCCGCTGGCCGCTTTGCTTGTTTATCGTAATAGCTTGAGACCCGCATTGCGTTTGATCATTCCATTTGTATTGGGATTCATCATTATTATTTCTCCATGGGTATTGAGAAATCTGTCCGTGACAGGGAAAATGTCCGATTCTACTTTAGCGCTGTCCACAATACATCACGGTATTTATCCTGATTTTATATATAATGATTTACCGGAAAGCAGGGGTATACCATACCGTTTTGACCCGAACAGCTCAAAAATCTCTGAAAACTATGAAACCATATTATCTGAAATCAGGCGCCGTTTTAAAGAAGAACCTTACCGGCATTTAAAATGGTATTTAGTTGACAAGCCGATAACATTTTTTTCATGGAATATCATAGCAGGGATGGGTGATGTTTTTATTTATCCCGTAAAGCAATCTCCTTATTTTAACAACCGCGTATTTATGGCATCTCATGATTTTATGAAAAGTATCCACTGGCCTTTGGTTATATTAGCACTCATAACATCTGTCCTGGTCTGGACAAATTTTTACACAAAAAAACTGTCTAGAGAATCCCTATTTGCCATGAGGCTCCTTTCATCGATTATTTTATATTTTATCGGTTTGCATATTATAGGTGCTCCATACCCCCGTTACAGCATTCCCCTCAGATCCGTTGTATATGGTTTGGCATTATTCACCTGCTCAAAATTTTATACTTATTTAACAGATAAATTCCGGGCAACAGCCTGTAAGAAAACCGACATGGAATTCCGCTCATGAATAAAGAATCTACCATAGCTGTTCTTTTGCCGTGCTTTAATGAAGAAAAAACAATTGCAGATGTTGTACGATCCTTTAAGAAAGTACTGCCAGATGCGATTGTCTATGTGTATGATAATAATTCGACCGATCTGACAATCCAATATGCTGAATCAGCCGGAGCAATCGTACGCAACGAAACTCTGCAAGGCAAAGGGAATGTTGTCAGGCGGATGTTCGCCGACATAGAAGCTGATGTATATCTTATGGCGGATGGAGACGGAACATACGATGCCGGCAAAGCGCCTGTTCTAATTAATGAATTAATTAAAAATAATCTGGATATGGTTTCAGGTTTTCGTGTTCATTCAGGACAAAGCGGCGTTTTTCGTCCCGGTCATCAATTCGGCAATAAGCTTTTTACTGCTATCATCACATGGCTCTTTGGTAAACAATTTAATGATATATTAACAGGATATAGAGCTTTTTCCCGTCGCTTTGTCAAATCGTTTCCGGCAATATCGAGCGGTTTTGAAATTGAAACCGAATTAACGGTGCATGCTCTGGAGTTAAAAATGCCTGTTCTTGAAATCGAAACATCTTATCATGCCAGACCACCTGGTTCACTCAGCAAATTAAAGACATTTCATGATGGTGCGCACATTTTGGCCACCATTATAATGCTTCTGAAAGAAGTCAGGCCTCTATTCTTTTTCAGCATACTTTTTTTTATTTTTTCAGCAATGTCTCTTGTTTTTGCCTGGCCTCTCATGGTCACTTATATTGAAACCGGACTGGTTCCGCGTTTTCCTACCGCAATTTTGTCTACCGGATTGATGTTGCTGGCTTTTATCTGTTTGACAAGCGGTATCATATTAGACAGTGTAACCAGAGGAAGACGTGAAATCAAACGTATGCACTATCTGAATATTCGATCTTTTGATTAAGATACGGTTTTGAAGTTTTTTTCATTCGACAATACGGATGCCGGGCTTTAGCTAATGAACAGATTCAAAGCTCTTCCAGACCTGCATCATCCCTTCTTTTAAACCGATAACCGGCATCCACCCGGTTTCAGCCTTTATTTTATCGGTGTTCAGGATTATTTTCTGAGGGTCGATTATCCTGGATTCTTTAAAAACTTTCTTAATTTTCCTTCCGGTTACCTCTTCTGCAAGCACGCAGATTGTATTAATTGAATAACCTTTTCCGCAGCCGACATTATATTTTACATATTTTTCAGGATTGGAAGAATAAATGATTTTTTCACATGCGGTTACAAAATCCTTAATGTGCAAATAATCTTTTACAATAGAACCGTCGCCCCATATTGTAATCTCCGAATCCTTTAATAATGAAGATAAAATAGTCTGTATCAGACCGAATCCCTTTCGATCCAACTGACCCGGTCCGTAAATATTTGAAGGTCTTAAAATTGTCGCCCTGTTTTTAGTCTGATGAATAAGGGGGAACAAAAAGCTTTCAACCGACAACTTGCATGCTCCATGATAGGAAATGGGATTACATGGGGATGTTTCCGAAACAGGATTTGTTTCAGGGTTACCGTAAACTGCTCCTCCGCTTGAAATAAAAATAATATGCCTGTTATCAAATTTCTGAAGAGTTTCTATAAAAGCGATGGCCGGAAGCAAATTGTTATATACTTCACGCAAGGGAACCTTTATGGTTTCACCAGGAACCGAATCGGCTGCGGCATATATAATTACAGAGCACTCCTTGACAAGAGGTTCAAGAAGCCCGGAGTTATTTATGTTTCC
>CAZOEH010000009.1:4779-11502 GCA_964578785.1 uncultured Desulfonema sp.
CGCAAGAGCTTTTGTTTGGATTTCGGGCAAGCGAATAAACCTTATGGCCCGTATCGCAGAAATGTTCGGCAAGCCGGGTTCCAATAAAACCGGTTCCTCCAAGTATAAGAATATTACTTTTCTGTTTTTCGCATGAGTTCGTTATAAGCATTGTAATATCTCTCCGCTGCATCCACCCAGGTTCCGCAAATATTAAGAATGCTGTTTCTTGCCGATAATCCCATAGATAAATTTATTCCGGGATCCGACAACAGTTTTATTCCTTCACAAAATTCCCCGGCGCTTCCTGCAATCCATCCATTTTCTCCGTGGACTACAACTTCTTTATGAGAAGAATGAGCTGAAGCAACTACAGGAAGGCCTGCTGCCATGGCCTCAAGCACAACCTGCGGTAACCCTTCACTGTGAGAGCTTAACGTAATAAGCCCGCTTGCCCTTTTGAACCATATATTCCTGATCTCCATTAGGTTTGCCGGGCCATGATATTTGACCCACGGTGGGAAACGAATTTTTTTTTCAAGCACCGGGCCAATTAGATGTAATTCATCATCTTTATCAAAACAGCGATCGCCCCAGGCAAAAAGCGGACCTATTTTATCCTTTGTAATCCTCGTTACTGCAATCCATATTCTTGGATTTGCACCTATGCTGCGATTCATATTATAAAATTCATGATCAATTCCGAACCTTATCTCCCGAACTGCAGCCACCTTCCCGAAATTATCTTCAAGAACCGGAATCATCCAGCTGTTGTTTGGCGCAAGCATAGTAGGATGCCGCTTAAATACCCTCTTCAGCGCACTCTTTGTTCCCGGAATACGGAGAAGACTCAAATCAGTTCCAAGAACTGAGACAAGAACCGGCTTATTGTTATCCGGAATGGTTAATGCGTTCTGAAGCCAGTTTACATGATATAAATCTGCGTCCGAAAATCGTTTATAAACATCTCTCAGCCGCAACAAAAGACCGGAACCCCATAAGAAAGCCTGTAATGGGCCGTTTCGTACCTTATGGGCTATTCCCCCTTCTTCCGACAAATTATAAAGCCATATTTTTTCTTCATTGGAAGCTGCGTATTCGACATTTTCAGGTAATTGACCCGGCGGCGCCCATACATGCAAGTTGATATCCTTCGCTGAGAGCCCGCACACCATTCTTTCTATAAAACGGCCTCTCCAGTCGAGTTCGTCCTTAGGATATGAAGTTGATACAAAAAGTATTTTCAAGTCTAATCTTTCGATATCGGTAATCTGTCTCCTGACTGCCTTTCGTAACGCATCTGGCATATCTGTTCCGATATGAGCCCCATCATGAAGACTATGATGGCTGTTGTCATCATAAGAGCACTCATGTTTGTGAATCGTCCCTGTGTCAAGAGTGTGTATATGTAATTCGACAGACCCAGCAAAAACAGGGCAACGCTGACAGGAAGAAATATTCTTAAAGGCGAATAGAGTGTGCATATTTTTGCTATGATCATGAAAAACCTCACTCCGTCTCTGATCAATTTAATGCTGCTTTTTCCCGCACTTCTTGCCTTTATTTTTATCGGTATAAATTTAAGTGACCATCCGCTTCTTAATACACTCAGAGTAAGTGTGGTCGGATATGAATAGGTGTTAGGTATGAGATATAAAAAATTCTTCGCGATTTTTGATTTGACTGCACGAAATCCCGACGTAAGATCCTGAATATAAAATTTTGCTACGTACGACGCCAGCCAGTTGTAAAATTTGTTACCTATGGCACGTCCGACAGACGCCTGATCTCTGACAGATCTTGCTCCAACCACCATATCATAATCAGGCATAAATTTTAACAATCCGGCTATATCAGCAGGATCATGCTGACCGTCAGCATCCATGAAAACAAGCACATCGCCAGATGCAACTCTTATCCCGCTTTTGATCGCAGCACCATTACCGATATTGTAAGGATGGCTGTATACATGTGCTCCGGCATTTTTAGCAACCTCAGCAGTCTTGTCGCTGGAACCATCATTGATAACCACAATTTCAAAATCGGGATAACGTTCTTTTATCTTTGAAACAAGATCCCCGATGGTCTCTGCTTCATTCATTGCCGGCAATATAACAGATACTTTATATGTATACATTTTCTCCCTTCCGAATGATTTCAATGCAATATTATAATGCGTTAAGTGCATGATGCTTTCAAGCAGCAAGGAGTTTTTTTATTCTTCTTTTTTCATATCTTTTCCCTTCTTGCCAGAACCGGTTTTTATCTTCAAGGCTTTTTCCAAATTTTCAAAAGCCCCTTTGTTTTCCGAGTTTATTATGAGAGCCTTTTTAAAATGGGAAACAGCATCATCCATTCGCCCAATGGAAATCATCGCCACACCCAGATTGTTATGCGCACCAGAAAATTCCGGATTTACCTTCAATGCTTTAAGATAATAATCTATGGCCTCATTATATTTTCTTTCGCGGTAATATATAATTCCGATATTGTTGAGAGCCTCTTCATAATAAGGATTTATCACAAGAGCTTCTAAAAAAAGACGCTTTGCCTCATTTAATCTGCCCTGCTTTAATATATAATCGCCTTCTCTTAATAAATAACTGCCCATGTTGTCATGGACAAGAGAATTACCCCCTGTCACTTCAAGTGCATGCTTGTAAAGCGTATAACTGTTTTCCCAGTATCCGACCTGTAAATACGTAACCGGAATTATAATCGACAGAAAGGCTATTCCGGTAACATATATTAACAATTTATTAATTTTAAGCCGCTCAATAAGTAATTCATGCAAACCCCATATAAGCAATATGAATAATCCTGTAGCAGGAACGTATGCCCACCTGTCGGCCATAGCCGGCCAGAGTCCTCCCTGAACAATCCCGGATACCGGCAAAAGTGTCCCGACATACCAGAACCAGCCTGTAAATAAATATCCTCTTTTTTTTGCTGACGATAATACATAAGCAGAAACAGCCAGAATAAATATAACTGAACAGATAATATGCCACAAAGTTATGGCGGAAGGGAAAGGATAATATACTGCAAGATTCTGCGGCCACACTGTTTTTGCAATATATTTAAAATATGAAACAAAGGCATTTGCGATCCGGAGGTCAAAAGGAACATATTCCTGTGATACAAAGATCCGGGCATAACTGAGTGAAAGTGAAGAAATGACAACAGAAATCAGAGAAAAAATAAGAAGAGGAACCTTTTCAAGAATAATTTTTTTATTAATTCCCTTCTCTGCTCCGGGTTTAATTCTTTGAAGAGGCCAATAATCAAAAAGAAGCAGAACAAAAGGAAGAGTAACGAGCATAGGTTTTGAAAGAAGACCGAGGATAAAGAAAAATATTACCGTCAGATATCTGTAAACAGCCGGTCGCTCGACATATAAAATATATGAAACCATTGTAAGCATCCAGAAAAGAGTGCTTACAACATTCTTCCTTTCGGCAATCCATGCCACAGATTCAACATTGATCGGGTGGATGGCAAACAACGAAGCAACTATAGCGCTCCTCCATAGTGCGCCTGTTGTTTGCTTTAAAATAAAAAACAAAAGGATACTGTTCAGAATATGAATAATCAGATTGATCAGGTGATGCTTACCGGGGTTCAAACCGAACAAACTGCAGTCGATAATGTGCGAAATCAGAGAAAGAGGATGCCAGTAAGCAACCTCATTAAAGCTGAATGCCCATATTATACTTTTTAAAGTTATCCCCGACTGAACGTTTTTATTTGAGGTAACATAAATATTGTCGTCAAAATTAACAAAGTCATATGTAACAACACGTCCGTAAATGGACAGGGTAATAACAGCTATGAAAAAGCATATAGCCAGGTCTCTGCCGTTTACAGTAAACAAATTATGCTTGCCGTCTTTAAGGATCATTATCTCTTATCGGAATGAATTTTTAGAATTTATTACTTGCTGCAAGATTAATGTAGTAAGAAGTGCTTCGGATATTATCAAGATTCTTATCAGTTCGTATTAATTCCCAGTCATTATAACCTTTTTCAACAGCTTTTTTAAGCCATTCGATCGATTTTTCTTTATCATTCAACAGGGAATATACTGAAGCTATGAAATAGTACCCATAGACATAACCGGGTTTCAATCTGATTGCTCTCTCTGCTTCGAAAACTGCCTTGCTGAAATTGCCATTCATCGCATAAACCTTGGCAAGTTTTATTATGCAGATATGATTATCCGGATTAATCATTATCGCTTTTGCATACTGCTCTGCAGCCAAATCCAATCTTTTATATTTTACATATAAATCACCAAGTTCCACATAATGGACAAAATCATTTGGCTCACCGGTAATTATATCAAGTAAAGATTTTTCTTCAATTTGGAACCTTTCTTTTGCTTCCAGAACCGTTTTTATTTTTTCCGTGACACCGTTATCAACCGGATTTATTTCCTCCGCTCTCCTCAAATGAGACAGAGCATTACTATAATCACCGGCATAAAAATAAGCTGAGCCAAGATTCACATGAGCCTCAGCCATGTTTGGATCAAGCCTTAATGCTTCATTATAATGCTTAATTGCATAACCCGGTCTTCCGAGTTTATAGTACGCAAGCCCGAGATTATTGTGGGCTTCGGCATAATAAGGATTTAAACCTATCGCTCTGGCATAATGGGAAACAGCCTGCTCGATTCCGCCTTGCCTGAAAAGTAAAAGCCCGAGGTTGTAATGAGCTTCGTCGTAATCAGGATTTATTCTCAGTGCTTCTGAAAAATGAAATATTGCATCCTTGTCTTTCCCGATTTCCATTAAAACGCATCCGAAATTATTATGCGCCTTATACAAATTTGGCTGATATCTTAAAGCCTCCGAATAATATCGCACCGCTTCATCAATTCTGCCCAGTTTATAAAATGCTGTTGCAAGATTGTTATGTGCCTTCGCATAATCGGGCTTCAATAAAAGAGCTTCTTTATAATACCCGACAGCATCAGTAAATTTGCCTTCTTTTACCAGCGCATTTCCCATATTATTTAACATAACAGGATTTACAGGTCCGACTTCGAGGGCATGCGTATAAATAGATTTACTGTCCTGCCAGTATTGAATCTGAAAATACGTTGCGGCTGAAAGCGCAAAAAGAATTGTAAGAGAGATAGCAGCAGTCAAAATATTATTAAATCGATACTTGTTTAATATTTCATACCCCCCCCATGAAATTATGATAAACAAACCAATATATGGGATATAGGCCCAGCGGTCGGCCATTTCAGGCCAAAGCCCGCCCTGAATAATTCCGGAAACAGGGACAAGCGTTCCGATAAACCAGAACCATCCCGTCTCAAGAAAGCGAAAACGCCTGATCTTAATCAGAACAATAACAGTAACGGATAAAAGTAAAACTAGGGCGGAAATTATTTTCCAGACGGCAATAGTTGCAGGGAATGGATAATAAACCGAAAGTTCCGATGGCCATACCATTTTACCTATATAAGCCGCATAGGAAACTATTGCGTTTTCAAGACGAAGACTCATGGGTACAAGGCCGACTGAAGTCAGGTTCCCTGTCCGCCTCAAAGAAACCGATGAAAGATAAACCGAAACAAAAGAAAAGATAAAAAAGGGAATTTTCTCAAGAATAATCGGGAAAATCGATCTTCTCCACAATCCAGGCTGTCCGAGCTCAAATCTTCCGAGAGGCCAATAATCAAAAAGAAGCAAAACAAATGGAAGAGTAATCAGCATCGGTTTCGAAAGAAGGCCGAGAATGAAAAATATTATCGGAACAATATACCTTATAACATTCTGTCGTCTTGTATAATATATGTAGGAAAGCATGGTGAGCATCCAGAAAAATGTACTCAAAACATTCTTTCTTTCCGCTATCCATGCAACCGAATCCACGTTCACCGGATGTAAAGCAAATAAAGCTGCAACAAAAGCGCATCGCCACAGATCGCCTGTAACATATGTCAGAATATAAAACAGCAGAAGACTGTTTGCCGAATGTAAAAGAAGACTTGTCAGATGATGCATCCCGGCATTTAAATCAAACAGTTGACAATCGAGCATATGAGACAACCATGTCACAGGATGCCAGTATGCCTGACTTTTGCTGTCCGTAAATTTAAAGGCCCACAAAATACCGTTAAGACTGATTCCTTTTTTTACAGTAGAATTGTCTGTAACATAAATATTGTCGTCAAAAGTTATAAATTCATGGTTTATGATCTGATGATAAACAGCAAATGTCATTGCAAGGATAGCTATACAGATTAATATCCTGTACCCGGTTAAAGTGGTTTTTTGACAACCGCTGTTACATTCCGATATTTTTACCATCTTTTCTCTCAATAACAATTAATGCAAACATAGCGCAGGACCGGATCCATTTCTGCACAATCCTATCCATTTCCCGGCAAATTGGAAAAAGAAAACCGGGCATGAAGCTGCGCATAGATACTCCGCCGGATAAAAGGTAGCAAAATGGTGTATGTAAAATGATTTTCCTGATTTTCCAATCGGGATATTTTTCTTCGAATATTACTCTGTCACGTTCGAAAACAATCCACGGAAGAGCGGAATTTGCATGTGACAGCGGGCCTCCTTCCCGGAGATTCCATTTTGCTATGTTTTTGTCGAATGGCTCATGGTGCAGACGTTTGTATATAAATTCAGACCATCTTGAAATCCACGGCTCAACCATGACTATAACTCCCCCCTTACTTACACAAAAAGAAGCCTGCCTGAAAAAAGAATC
>CAZOEH010000009.1:11512-19950 GCA_964578785.1 uncultured Desulfonema sp.
GAATCAGCATTCGGGATATGATGAAAAACATTGACCATGATAATCCCGCCAAGAGTATTTTCTTTAAAAGGAAGAAGAGTTGCGTCAAGAACAGCATCAACCGAGGGTATTTCAAGAATTTCCGAAGATATTAAATCCGTCAGATATTCTTTTAAAAATCCTCCTCCTGAACCGATTTCAAGAAAAGGCTCCGTGCAATCGGCAGGTAATGCCTGTAAAATCATCTTATAGAATTCTTCATATACTCTTCTTAAAAAAACCTTCTCCTTGATTATCCTGGATCTCAGAACGGCCGCTTCGGAAGAATCTATATCAACTCCGCGGACACAGGGATGAGTCAAACATGATTTGATGAGTTTTATCAACATTCCGGTCATATAAATTTTATTCTTCTGGCGGCAAAAATTACCATCTTAAGGAGAAGCCATCCGTGCCGCCACCTGTCAATATTTGTTTCTCCATAGGTTCTGGACCTGTAACGCAAGGGAAGTTCCGCAATCTTAAGATTGAGTTTTGCTGCCCCGAACAGAAGATCGAAATCCCCGAAAGGATCAAAATCCCCAAAATATCCTCTGTTCTCTGATATCAGATCGTAGTCTTTCCTGAATAGAACCTTGGTGCCGCAGAGTGTGTCTTTTACCGGCTGTCCGAGAAGCCATGAGAATACCAGGCTGAAAAATTTATTGCCTGCGATATTTAAAAATCTCATCGCCTCATTTTCCATCGGATAGACAAGACGCACTCCGTTAATAAATTCGCCTTTCCCGGAGATAATCGCTTCATAAAAACGGGGCAACACTTCCGGAGGAACTGTCATATCGGCATCTAGAATCATGAGTATATCGCCGCAGGCTTTTTCAAAACCAAGACGAACGGCATCTCCCTTTCCTCTTCCATTCTGCCGGTAGATTTTTATATTCCTGTCAGAGTATTTTTTTAGCATTCTTACGGCAATCTCATATGTCCCGTCTTTTGAATGCCCTTCAACAAAAATAATTTCCGTTTCTTTTCCCAAATTCGGTATTCTTTTTATTATATCTTCAATATTCCCTGCTTCATTTCGTGCCGGCACAATTACCGAAACAGTGAGGCCAATTTCTGCCCCGGCTCTGTTGGATACGGGTTCGGGCCTGGCAACGACAATATTCGTAAGCGCAAACCAGCTGAAAGGGAAAAAACGCACAATGTATCTGTTTGCAAAACCCGAAATAAGCGGAAAATGGAGAGGAAGAATTATATGGCTTCCGCGTTTGATGATCTCAAGGCCGGACAATTTCAGCAGGTTTGAAATATCATCCGGAGACAGCCAGTTTTGTTCAAGAACCAAATGGCCGAGCCCCAGTCTTTTAACAATACCGAGCGGAATCCGCCAGAGGTTGTTGAAATAATTGATTACAATACGCGTTCCGGAATGGGAGAGTTTCCTCGCATTTTCGAATGTTTGCTGAACATCCCACAAATCATTGGCAAGATCGGACAGGATTATTACATCAAATTTGGTCTTAAGCGAAACCTCATGAGCATCGGCACACAGAAAGAAAAGATTTTCATGTTTTCCGGAAGCGCGTTTTATCATCTCGCTGGAGAAATCGACGCCTACTCCAAATGCCGGCTCAACTGAAGAGAGCAAGTCTCCTTGCCCGCATCCGAGTTCAAGCACCTTCAGTCCGGGCGGTATTACAAATCGGTAGTAATGTCTGAGCAGATTATGGTAATATTTACCGGCTCTTCTTTTCTCTTTCTTTCTTATAGCCGCTCTGTCCCAGTGTTCAATTCGTTTTCGCTTGTAACTGTTTCCGGCCGTATCTATATATCCGATATTTTCAGAATCCGGTTTTATTGTCATTATAAATCAACCCTCACCCATCAGCTTCCTTTCAATTCGAATAAACCATAGCCCCCTTTTGAAAAGAGAAGGACGGTATTCTCTTTAAAAAACTTACTCAGCAAAACCTTTTCGCGCTCATTAAAATTATTATTAACCCATTTATCAAATATACCATACCATATAAGAAAGTGGGTTATTCCTTTTTTCTTCATACCTGATAAAACAATATCAGGCATATCAGAGCTCTTAACTGAATTTATCAGAATTTTCTCGTCGAACAGCATCTCTCTGTCGCTGTAATAACGCCTATTACCGAGAAAAAAGCAGAGAATTTTTGCGTCTTCAGAAATATTACTGTTTGCGTATTTAATGGCCGCATACTCGGGGCGGTACTTTTCAATGTACTCATCCCGCCCTGTGTTCCCCCGCAAATATTCCACAGGATTTACGAGCCTGAATTGCTGAAAAACATAAATGACATTAATCGATAATATTATGGCAAAAATAAAGAAGAGACAACACGATAACGTCCTGTTTGATAAACCAGAAAACCGTGTGCTCAACAGTGAAAAAGCATTATTTAATCCCATAACCGAAAGTATCACTAGCGGAGGGATCACAGGCGCAATATATCTTATTCTCATGTCGGTTTTTACAAACGCAAAGAGAATAAACAAAATTGAAAATAAGAGTAACATTTTCTTTTCCAGCCTGATGACAGGGTTATCCTGTTTTATGCAAAAAAATGCGAAAAAGGGCAGCATGAAAAGGAATGGAGAAAGCTTGCCGTCAAAATATTTCGGATTACCGTCCTCCCCTTCAAAGAATATTCTAATTGGAACAAGAACTGTTTGCACCAATGATTCGTTATATATTATCCGCCTTACTGCAAAATTGCTCCACTCCTTGCTTCTGTTATTCTTTATTGACTCTTCTACTGAATTATCGCCTGCATTCCGCACCACCAGAACGGCCGGGACGTTGCTCCTGCTGAAAAAACCCTGATAAAGTGGATAAACCGGATTTTTTGTCCAGACATAATTTCTAACCATCCACGGGGAAAAAACCAGAAGCGCTATAAAAATATAGAATGCGCCGAAATAAAGCGATTTCAGGGAAATCTGAAAGTTCTTCCGGAATGAACCGGATTGTTTTTCTTCATTTACGGAAATCCGTGAAAAGGCAAACATTACGAACATGGATAATAGGAAAAAAACGACCAGCGCGTTATATTTTGTCCCTAGAGCAAGACCACAAAAAAGAGCTGAAAAAAACAGGTGTTTAAGCCCGAAGCCTTTTTCAATCCATTTAAAAAGTAATATCAAGGATGCGGTTGAAAAGAAGATAAGACCCAAATCAACGTAAACTGTTATTGAAAGCTTTACTATTACCGGGATCGACAAAAAGAAAAGAGAGCCGAAAAGGGCAAATAAAGCGTTTATTCGTTTCTTTAAATATCCGTAAACAAGCAAAGCTGTCAGCAATGCGAAAACAAAATGGATATATTTGGGAACAACATCATTTCCGAAATAAAGAGGAATAAGATATAACAGCTCAAGGTTCATAGGATAATATGAGAATATAACCGAAGGGATTTCATAAATTCCCCCATGATTGAGATAAAGCTTGGGAACTGCAAGATGATGAGTAAGTGAATCCCTGCATACCGGCGGAACCGAGGACAGGATTATTATCGAAACAACAAGCACAGCGGTAAATCCTGCAAGAAGAATAAATAACACCGGGTATCCGGAAATTCTATTTGCATCTTTTTCTGCCTTATGTTGCATTATAACTTATCATCCTATAGGCTATTGATGGGAGTTATATGTCCGAGATTCGACATTCGATATTCTATTTCTCATTCCTTTACCCCTTTGGCCTCTTTTATATTTATTTAACAATATTCTTCATTATATCCGCAGGTATTACTCCAAGATATAATTTGTCATCAATTATGTAAGCCGGGGTGCCTGTAATTCCGGCTTTCAAACCGTCCCTGATATCGAGCCAAAGCACATGCCTGATACTGTTGTCATATCTGGATAAGGCAAGCTTTCTTTTATCAAGACCGGTTCTTTCGGCTAACTCCCTTATGTCAATCTTCTTATCGCTTATATCAACACCAAGGAGCAGATCATTCATCTCCCAGAATTTTCCCTCCTTAGCCGCATATATTGCTAGAAGAGACATATCGCCCGATCCTACATGAAAAGGTTCTTTTACAAGCGGATTATACCTGTGATCCATCGGATAGTGCCGGTGAATAAGCCTTATTTTTTGAGGATTTTTTTCAACAAGTCGGCGGAGCAAAAAATGCATTTTTTGGCACTGGAAACATAGGTAGTCAGAAAACTCAGTTATAACGAGGTCAGGCTTTTCCGACCCGCCGATCCAGGGATGCCCTTCTTCCGTGATTCCCTTTGGAACATTTGCAGAAAGAGGCGGCGGTGTAAGATCCCAGTAAGCAGGAAAATAAATAAAGGCGGATATAACAAGAATTGTATATGGAGCAAATAAAGAAAAGAATAAATTTTTTCTTTCGAAAACAAATTTAATCTCCTGACTGAATCCTTCAATCATTCCCTCTTTTTCTCCGAACCGGCGGATGATCAGCCACGTGTAAAAGAGAAGCATGAAATTTATCCCATAGCTTAAAATGCACATTATGCAGTAGCTGCGGATGTAAAGAGTCGAAATGGCGGCAAAGATGATGCTGATAATACTGAATAAAACAGATATCGTAAAAATGAGCCGCCATATCCTCTTTTTACCTGCGGAAACGCTCCACGCAAAAGGTAACAGCAGAAGACATGATACATATCCGACCGCACCCCATACCGCCACGGGGACGCCGAAGAAAACGGAATAAGGACTCTGGGAGACCGTGTCGCAGTTTATGGCTTTAGAGATTGCACAGAAGCTTTCGTAGCCGATATCCGTGTAAACCAGATAATGGTGCACCGAAAGATAAATGGAGTCGGCAAGACCTGCAAATAACAGAAATGCTATGGTCCAAAAATATACAGGAAATGGAAGCGGTTTAATATCATGTTTTCTATGGATCAAGGATTTGATCATTTTAACCTGGATAATTTCGCCGTTATCCTTCCAGAAAGAATTATTGCCATGTTTTTCTGAAGCAATGGCATCAAGATACCATCTTCTGATATTTTATTACTGGAAAGTTTTTCTGCAAAAAGCATCAGCTCATTTAACTTCATTCCCGAACACAACTTTTCCGTATATTTGTTTACAGCCTTATTATCTTTAGATCTTAACCCGGTTTCAATAAGCCATAAAAGCGTCATTACATCCCCCGGCTTTCGCTTATTGGCATCTGTAAGGAATAAGCCGGCTTTCCGATATTCTCCCATAAGGCAGTAGGCTGCACCGATATTGATATGGCTTCTGGTCTCATCACTATTATTAACCAGGCACTTTCTGAAATAGGAAAAAGCTTCTTTATACTCACCCCTTTTAAATAGAATAAGACCTTTAAGATTATTGACATCCTTATTCTCCCGATTACTCGGACTAACATTCACCAGATAGCGAAGTCCCTTTCCCCATTCAATTTTCTTAACTGCTGTCAAAGCAAGTCTGTATTTGGCTAAATCATAACCGGGATAAATCTGAACCGCCTTTTCCCAGAATTTTTCGGCCCTTCTGTAATCTTCAAGATGATAGTAAACTCCTGCAATATTACCCAATATCAATGCCTTGTAATTCCTGTTGTGCGTTTTCAGATAAAGAGCCTTGCGGTATAAATCAATAGCCATATCGTATTGTCCCGATTTCTCGTAATATGCTTTTGCAAGATTGTTTAATGGACGCGCGGAATGAGGAGCTTTTTTAACCGCATCCATTGATAAAGATATTTCTGATGCCCATTGGATGTTTCGAATATAAGTTCCGCTCCCGAATCCTGTGATTAAAAGAACAACAAAAGAAAAAATTACAATAAACATGCCTTTTCTATCATGATATCTGTCTATCAAATCTTTCAAACCCATACTTACCGGGAGAAAAAGGAAAAAAGAAGGCAGATAATTCCGGTGTTCGAATATAAGTTCAAGACCGATTATTGTTGATTCTATCAGATGATTTAAAAAAAAGAAGAGTATGGCAAAACTCAATAAAGGTCTTTTTCTGATCTGCCAGATTCCCAAACCAAATAGAATAATAATTACAATGATGGACGGCAATGTGGTCCACGGATAAATAAAAGAGGTTGAAACATCAATGTCATGCTCAATCGAAAGACGAGTGGGTGACGGATAAAAGATCAGGGAAATATAATAAACAACAATTCTTGCCTCAGTTAATAACCGTTCCCCCGGTGTAAAATATCGGTTTTCATAACCCTTGAAAACATTTAAAGCACCGGTTCCGATAAAAATAAAATATCCGGTAAGTATGATTATTACAGCACAGACCGCCGCAATATAGAAATATTTTCTTCGAGTTTCAGCCTTGCCGGGACCCTGAAAAAAGATAATTTCGACCAGAACAAGGGAGAGAGGCATGATAGCTGTATTTTCCTTTGTTCCAAGTGCAAAAATATAACTCAGTACAATACAAAAATAGAGTACGGATTTTTTATAACCGGATTCAGAAAGCCTTGCCTTTATGTAAAGGAAAAGACTTATAATATAAAACATCGCGGCCATTGATGTCATGCGTTGAACAATATAGGTGACTGCCTGAGTTTGAATCGGATTGACTGCCCATAACACTGCTGAAAGCAGTGAGATGAAATATGCGCTTTCTTCACTGAATTTATCTCTTAACTTCGGGGTTTTAAAAAGAAACAATATGGTAAGAAAAAGCATAAAACTGGTAATGACATGTATAGCCGTATTTACAACATGATACCCTGAAACATTATCTTTCCCGAAATACCAGTTCAATGCAAATGTCAGGTTTGATATCGGGCGGGTAATATTTACATTTCCATTACTTATAACATCTGCAAGGGATTTTAAGCTCGCATCGTCAATATGGAGAAAGCGGTTATTTACGATGCTGTGATAATCGTCAAGATGCCATGAGGAGTCGAAGGTGTTGGAATATGAAAGGGAAACAAGTATAAAAAGAAGAATAAATGACAAGCAATATCTTGAGTTATTATGCATTTTATTCGTCAGTAACACGCATTTTCTTCATTAGCGACCAGATATCCCTAGCATACATTACAGGTATGACATATTATATCATCCCAACATTTACAAGTTCATAAAAGATAGAATTCCCCCTGTTTCTTACAATAAGATCAAAATCACAAAACAAAAAAGGGGGAACGAATTCCCCCTTTTTTGTTATTATGCAAGTATAATTATGGACGATCCCAGCCAGCCGGAGTCGCTGTTCCCATCCAGTTCGTATAAACCTTTGGTGTGTTGGTTGCACGCGGACACCTGTCGCTCCCGTCAGTAACATTCACTCTATACACGGTGGGCTCTACGCTGGTGTCTTCAATAATGGTAGCCTCATTGGACTGATTTAATGTAACTTTGCATATAGCATCGCCAGTAAGGGTATCTATACCACCAGACAGGGTCCGATTTCCCGGTTCAGAAAAATAGCATGAAATGGCAGCCAGGATGTTTCCTGCATCCTGCTCGGCATAACTGCAGTATGCCTTATCCCTGTAAGCGATAAAGTTCGGAATAGCGATTGCCGCCAGAATACCGATAATGGCGATAACAATCATGAGTTCGATAAGTGTAAAGCCTTTTTCTCCTCTTAATCTTTGAATCATTTTGTATCCTCCTTTGTATATTTATGTTTATTCAAAATAAGCAACATGCCCGATACTGCCAGCTTTGCTAATAACCTGATTTTGATCTCATGTGTTCATTATTTATTATAATTTATTACATTTTTTATGAGATCGTCAACAATGAAGTCGATAAATTATAGAGCAAGGATTATGCCATGATTTCATGTTTTATAAGCAAAAATTATAATTCGTTGTTTTAATAAAACATCTGATACACGATGTCAAAAATGAATCCAACGCTTGATCTGTAAAAATAAGGGTTATCTGGACAATATTTGTCTTTTTTGAACAAAAATTGTCAGCCACCGATACCCAGTTTATCAAACCTGTATCGCATGGATCTGGCGTTTATTCCAAGTAATTCAGCGGCTTTTATTTTATCTCCGTCGCTGAATTCCAATGCCCTTGTTATATATGCCCTTTCCAAATCTTCCAGTATGGTATCAAGTGAAACACCCTTTTGGATATCATCCAAGTCAAACCTTCTGCCTTTTACTCCTTCAACAAATCTCCTTCTTTTATGCAGTGAAAGAGCGAGGCTGTCCGGAAGAAGAATATTCGTATCGGTAATGGCAACACTCCGTTCCATAAGATTTTCAAGCTCCCGGATATTTCCGGGAAACGGATAGTTGTTTAACAGGTTAATGGCATAGGATGATAATTTTGTAACTTTCTTTCCCATTTCATTTGAATATTTTTCGAGAAAATGCTGCGCAAGTATACGAAGGTCGCTCTTTCTCTCTCTTAAAGGCGGCAGTTTGATCTCTATAACATTAAGTCTGTAAAAAAGATCCTCTCTGAAACGCCCTTCAATTACTTCTTTTT
>CAZOEH010000010.1:0-19896 GCA_964578785.1 uncultured Desulfonema sp.
ATTTATTGGCGCGTAAAGACTATATAAAATCAAAAGATCACTTATGAAAACCCCGCAAGTCGGTACAAAGGAGTCATAGTGGAAAAGAATGTCAGCCAAGAACATGATGAAATGGGATTGTATGTTTATATCTATCGTCTGTGGCTCAAAAGATGGTTATTTGCAATCATAGCTATTATAATCGCGATACCGGTTTATTTACTACTATATACTAATAACGAATACGAGATCAATGCAGTGATAAAAACGAACCGGGTCAGCCTGCCTTATAACAATATGAATATTTCAACATATGCCGTACATCCGGAGTTAATCATACAACTGATTAAATTAAAGGCTTTAGATGATGAGAAAAATATGCTGCCCGATTCCCTAAGGATGAAAAAGCTATATGAAGATACGGATATTCAATTTGAATTTTTTAAAGAGACGGATTTGATAAAAATTTTTTTCATTACCCGGAACGCCGACCAGGGAATAGAACTGCTTCAATGGATACTGGCCAGATTGGAAATCAAAACTGATCAGGAGAAGTCACGTAATTTCGAAATTAAAGTCGATATTAAGACATACGCTTCTTTATTGTCTGCAGAGCTGGAAGTGCTTATGGACGGGATTAATCAATTAAGAGATAACCGCATAGCAGATAAATCACTAATTCGACAAAAAATAAATAACCTTGAATCTCAAATTATTATTAAAAAAAACCAAATAAAACAAATTGAAGAGCTTGATAAAATAAAAGCGATTGAATTTATACAGAATCCAAAAATAAAGCTTTTGAGAGAGCCTAACCGTTTGAAGATAACAGTTTTAAGTATTCTTATCGGACTTAGCATGGCAGTAATTATTGTCTTCGTATTAAACGGTTTTCAAGTTTTTTATACAGAATATATTAAGTCAAATAAATCTATCTCAGGTAATAACCGTCAGTAAATTTCCTTGAAATATAATTAAGTATTTATGAATATTCCAAAAATTTCTGTTGTACTGGCGGTGTATAATGGCCAAAGATATATAAAGCCCAGTATTGAATCGGTTTTGGCACAAACGTATGGAGATTTCGAACTCATTATTGTCAACGATGCCAGCACGGATTCCACGTTAAATATCATCGAGTTGTATAGTGATCCGCGGGTAATAGTCCATAACAATAATGAAAACATGGGCCAGACCGCCTCTCTTAACGCGGGTCTCAGGATGGCACGCGGAAAGTACATTGCGCGAACAGACGCAGGAGATATTTCCGTTCCGGATCGATTCCTTAAACAGGTTCGGTTTCTTGATGAGCATTCTGAAATTGATATTCTTGGAACAGCGGCGTTTCAATATGATACGGCCGGAAAATTCCGCGGCAAAGTTTTCATGCCGAGCAGGCCATCGACTATTCTTCAGCGAATATTTTTCGCGTGCCCGGTGATACATATCAGCGTAATGATGCGCCGTGAAAGAATCCTCCGGTTGGATGGCTACAACGAATCCTACAGAATACTTGCAGACTATGGTCTCTGGGCCAAGGCATTACAGAACGAATTCAGGTTCTGGAATCTGGATGAGATTCTTGCCGGGTATCTTGTTACTCCGGACAGTTTTGGCTATTCGCACGGAAGAGGAAAATCTGTCCAGGAAGCAGCTCGTATTATCAGCGAAGTTGCTCTGAATATGGCCGGTATTGAACTGACTCTCGATCAGGCCGAAGGTATTTACCGCTTTTTTGTCTTTGGCCCGCAGGATCTTGACAACGAACAATCCCGGAAAGCGGAAATGCTGTTCGAATCAATACTTTTAAAGCTCAATATACCACAGAGAGATATCGATTATCTTTTGTTGAGAAATTATGCAAAAATACTTCTGCGGAAAAATGTTTTAATGAAAATCTTTGTCCGTTACAGGGGAGCCCTTTCCGCGCATCTGTATGAAGATTTATCCCGCTGCATTCAAGCAATAACACACCGAAAACCCCAGGCCATCGGTCTGTCAATGTCATCTTTTAAATAATATGTCAGATTCTAATAAAATCGCATGTGTAACCGGTGCTTCCGGGATGATAGGAAGCAGAATAGTCCGGCAGCTTATTCAAAATGGTTATAAGGTCAGAGCATTAAGTCGCAAGCAAAATTATTACGTACCGGGCGTTGAGCATTATCATGGCGGAATTGACGATGCCAGTGTACTGGAAAAATTTGTTTCAGGCGCCGATGCCGTATTTCATTGCGCAGCCGAGCTTTATGATGAAAATCTAATGCTTAACGTTAATTATGAAGGAACAAAAAACCTTGTATCTGCTTCTAATAAATCAGGAATAGGTTATTTCTGCTTTTTAAGCAGTGCTAGCGTAGTAGGAAAAACAAACCAACAACATGTTGATGAACAAACACCGTGTAATCCGCAGACAGTATATGAAAAAACGAAATGGAAAGCTGAAAAATATATTGCCGATAATCTGAAGTGCAATCAAATTGTAATACTAAGACCAATGTATGTTGTTGATAAGAGTCGCCCGGGGATTCTTGATAATATAATAAACAAATCATTTCTCGAATGGATCATAGTATTCTTTAAAGGGGGAGAAAGAGCGCATATTGTTCATGCAAGGGATGTAGCAAAAGCCGCAGTTCATTTTATTTCCAAATCGTTCGTATCGCCGGCATATTACATTGTTTCCTGCGATCACGATGAGTATAATACTTTCGGCTGGATATCAAAAATAATTGCAGCATATAAAAGCGGCAGATCCGTTGAAAAGATACGGCATCCTTCAATACATATCCCATTATTTCTGTTAAATATCCTTATTAAGCTGATAAATAAAAGCAATAAACACTTATTCGGGAAATATTATTCGTCCGGCAAATTGATTTCAAGTGGTTTCAGTTTCGGGAGTAATGTAAACAATATTGTTCATGATGTTGTACAATATCAATCATCGTTTCCGCCGAAAGAATCAATTCTTAATCGTTTATTGAGCGGAAGCCTCTGGGCTTCAACAGGAAAAATCATCACCATCTTTTTTGGTTTCTTATGCAATATATTTCTTGCGCGTCTTCTGGATCCTGAAAGCATGGGAGCTTATTTTCTTATCCTGAGCATTGTCCTGTTTTCAGCGATATTTGCCCAACTTGGCACCAATATTTCTGCAGTTCGCTTTATAGCCGAATCTCTGGGAACCAACCGTCCGGCCAGAGCAGTTAAAGCAGTATATATTTCTTTTAAAATTGCTGTAACAGGAATTATCCTGATTAGTTTTTTATTTCTTTCCGGTGGGGGACACTGGCTTGCAGTAAGAGCTTTTAATTCTAAATTAATGGCAGGCGTAATCGGCATATTCACGGTATGGATTGCATTTACTGCATTGCAGCATCTATTAAGTGAAATATTTCGCGGCTTCTCCCGCATTGATTTATCATCCATTTTTGGCGGGATGCTCACAAACATATTATCTTTTATCTTCTTCGTATTAATCTGGCTGGTATATGGCAATAGTAATCTCCATCAGATTATTGTTGTATCAGTAATATCGTGCGGTGCAGGTACTATATGCGCCTTTTTATTTCTATTTGATATAATAAAAAAAATAAAAGGAGAAAGCAGTCTGGATGGGAAAGAATTATTTTTTATTTCCATTCCGCTATTATTCACAAATTTAATTTTATTTATCATCAGCCAGATTGATATATGGATAATCGGGATTTTCAGACATAAAGAGGAGGTTGCAATATACGGAGCCGCATCAAAATTAGCCTTGTTAATTTCCGTGCCTATATTAATAGCAAACTCAGTTGTGCCTCCCATAATTGCTGAATTGTACGCAAAAGGTGAAAAAGAAAAACTTGAACATACTTTGCGCTCAACGGCAACTTTTGCATCTATACCTTCTTTTGTTTTTTTGGTAATTTATATAGTATTTGGTAATAATATACTCGGATTTGCTTTTGGTGAAATATACCGTGAAGGGTTGATCAGTTTAATAGTATTGAGTTTCGGCCAGTTTTTTTATGTATGTTCCGGATCACCCGGAATAGTTCTAATGATGACTGGATTTCAGAAACAAATCATGGTCATCACCATAATTTGTCTTATGGTTTGTCTGTTCGGCTCTGTTATCATGATTGAATATTTCGGAATAAATGGGGTGGCCATAGCAACTGCAGGAGGGCTTTCGCTTCAGGCAATACTCCTTACTTTTTTTGTTAAAAAGAAAATCGATATTTTAACACCGGTGCAATTTACAAATCTGAAGTTATAATAATCAGATAAAATATTTCAAATTATTAAAGGGTCCTTCTGATATGTTGCTGCTTCTTCCATCGATTATCACTTTGTTTTTAGCTCTTATTACCGGATATCTCGCTTTCCGCATGAAGCACCCTCTCGGTATAATTATTATGCTGTTTATTTATACAACTTTTCATTACACTTATTCGGCTTTAACTATTTTTTATGTAAGGGACGAAACTCAGTACATACGTAATTATACACAGCAAGGTGTTAAAATAATAGGTTTTGCGTTCATTTTTTATATAATCGGATTGGCGGTATGGAGATACAGGCAGGATTTATTTTCGATAACAGCAACAAAAACAGTCAGGTGGTTTTGGGGATTATTTTTAATATGGATAGCTGCAGTGCTGTGCTTTTGGGGGATAAATATAATTAACAAAGGAATATTTCCTGGCGGATTAGCTAAACAGGGCCTTATATCGGTGTTTCTGCTTGGAATATCCGTATGGATATTTGGCAGCATCCTGAAAGCAAATTCAAAATTTGATACCAAGATCTTGATAAAATATGAGAAATTTTATCAGTCACTGTTAATATTCACAATATTGATGTTAATAGTATCTATAATTCAAATTGTTACTGAAAGAACCTTCGCAGGAACTAATTTGCCGACAGGAGAATATGTGCACCGCGCCTGCGGGCTTATGTATAATCCCAATGTCCTTGGATTCTGGGCCTGTTTATCTGCTATTATAGGAGCTTATGGATATCATACATCTAAAAACCGCAAAATAGTTCCAATACTTATAATGGTATTATCATGCGCCTGTATTCTTATTTCCGGTTCAAGATCAGGAGTGATTATCTGCCTGATCACAATTTCCGGTATTCCGATTACCTTATTATTTCTGAAAAAAATTGACATAAAAAATATTTTCATGCCGTTTATTATTATTGTCAGCAGCATTCTGCTTATAATATCCTCAGTCATGTTTTCTGATAAAGTTACTGGTGGGTCGAATAAAGGGATCCACAATCTGAATCTTATTGCATACCGTTTTGCCAAAACACCTGTTGAAGTCATTGCATATATAAATAATTTAATTATATCCGGCGATAAAAATAAGATTATGCCCGAACCTGAAACTGATAGTAAACATTTAGATAATTCAACAACGCTCAGCATAAAGGGCAGAATAACCGCTTCCAGGGGGATTCCAACAGATAATGCATATATTGCAATGTATGAAGAATTCGGGTCAGCATCTTTGATTGCCTGGTTCTTATGGGGAACCTGGCTGCTGGCTTTAAGTATTAAAGCGCATATCAAAGTTAAAAGCATAAAAAGCGCATATGGAATTAATCTGATATTAGCTTGCTTTATTTCCGGTATATTTATGCGGTCCTTTCAAGTTTTTCCCTTTTGGGTATTTAATGCAATTCTATTAAGTATCAGCTTTTCGATAATTTTGATCGCCGGCAAATCCCATCGCTTATGAAAATTCTTAATGTCAACATGAGCATTGATCCTGTAACCGGAGGCGGAACTTCCGAACGAACTCTGCAAATGAGCATTCATCTCGCAAAAAAGGGAATGAAATGCTCGATTTTAACCACCGACACAGGAATTACCCCGGATTATATAAAGGATATGGAAAGAAAAGGAGTCGATATATATGCAATGCAGGCAATAAACAGTCGATTTTATTTGCCGAAATACGGTTCTTCCAAAACTATAACTAATCTGGTTCAACAATCAGATATTATACATATAATGAATCACTGGACTGTTCTAAACGCTCTGGTATATAATTCAATACGAAAATTACGTAAACCATATGTGGTTTGCCCGGCCGGGGCACTTAATATATACGGAAGATCAAAAATAAGTAAAACCGTTTACAACTGGCTGACAGGCAGAAGAATAGTCAGGAACGCGAAACGGCAAATTGCTGTTACGTACGATGAAATCAACCAGTTTATCTCTTATGGTGTTGACTCCTCTACAATTAACGTAATCCCCAACGGTATAAATGAAGATGATTTTCAGGATAAAGATGTTATTGGATTCAGAGAAAAGTATGATTTAAGAAACAACCCTTTTATCATGTTTATCGGGCGGTTGAATCATATCAAAGGTCCTGATCTTCTACTGCGGGCTTTTTGCAATGTTAAGGACAAACTGGACGGGTATCATCTCGTATTTGCAGGCCCGGATGGTGGATTGCTGGATGAATTGAAACATTTATCGGGCAGGTCTGACGCCGGAAACAGGGTCCATTTCATAGGTTATATAGGCGGAAAAGAGAAGTCCCGGGCCTATCATGCCGCAGATCTTGTAGTTATTCCATCCAGACAGGAGGCCATGTCGATTGTTCTTCTTGAAGGAGGAATTACAAAAACTCCGGTATTGATAACCGATAAATGCGGATTCAATGAAATTGCTGATGTTGATGGCGGTATGGTTGTAGAAGCAACCATTGAAGGTTTGGAAAAAGGTCTTGTTGAAATGCTTAAAGATTCGTCCGTTATGAAAGAGAAAGGTAGAAATCTTTATAAATACACGCATGATAATTTTATCTGGGATAAAATAGTCGATAAGTATATAAATCTATATCAAGAGATCGTCAGTGCATGAATATACTGATTGTTACACAGTACTTCTGGCCTGAAAATTTTCGTATAAACGATCTTGCAACCGGGCTTCATGAAAGAGGACATAACGTATCGGTCTTAACGGGGATACCCAATTATCCGGGTGGACGGTTTTTTGAGGGCCATGGCTATTTTCGCAACAGATCTGAAAAATACAATGGGATCAGTATATTCAGAGTGCCTTTAACTCCGCGCGGGAAAGGCACCGGGTTTAAGCTTGCTGTGAATTATCTTTCTTTTGCGCTATCCGCAAGTATTATGGGGCCGTTTATTTGCAGAGATAACTACGATATTATTTTTGTTTATGAGCCTTCGCCAATTACTGTCGGAATACCGGCGCTTGTTCTTAAAAAAACACATTCCGCTCCCGTCATGTTCTGGATTCAGGACCTGTGGCCGGAAAGCCTGACGGCAGCAGGGGCTGTCAATTCGAAGATAGTATTAAAACTATTTGAATTTCTTGTCAGAATGATTTATAGGGGATGCGACAGGATACTCGCTCAATCAAGAGCTTTCATTCCGAATATATTGAGATTAGCAGGAGACTCCAAGCAGGTCTTGTATTACCCCAACAGCGCTGAAGAATTCTATCATCCGGTTTATGCCGGTGATGAAGCTCCTGAGCAGGTCGTTATGCCGGAAGGATTTCGCGTTACTTTTGCCGGGAACATCGGAGCCGCTCAGGATTTTGAAACAATAATTACTGCTGCCGAACTTATTAAAGATCAAAAAAATATCAAATGGGTGATAATCGGGGAAGGGCGTATGCTGCCCTGGGTGAAAGATCAGGTAAACAAACGTGGATTGAGTAACACGGTCTATTTAATGGGCAGATATCCTGCTGAAATGATGCCGCGCTTTTTTGCTTTGTCGGATGCACTTCTTGTATCACTTAAAAATGAGCCTATTTTCAGCCTTACCATACCGGCAAAGATTCAATCATATCTTGCATGCGCAAAACCCATAATCGCGGCTCTGGATGGTGAGGGAGCCGAAGTTGTTGAAGAATCGGGAGCAGGACTTGCCTGTCCGGCAGAACATCCGGATGCACTGGCAAAAACCGTACTGAAGATGTATAATATGCCGGAAAAAGATAGACAATTGATGGGAATGAACGGAAGAATTTATTTTGAGAAAAATTTTGAACGCAACATGCTGCTGGATCGTCTTGAAGGCTGGATGATTGAGTTAGGGAAAAAGGAGCAAAGGGGCAGGTGATATATGCCTAAAAGAGTTCTAATACTTGGCGGGACCGGAATGCTTGGCCATGTTTTATTTTTACATTTCTCTTCGATCAGTAATTTTGATGTTTATGCTACTGCAAGAAGCTTTAAAAACCTTGATAACTGGTTTCCACAGAAACTTGTTGAGAAAATCAGGCCGATAGTTGATGCGGATAATTTCGATACCATTATACGCGCATTTGCTGCGATACAGCCTGAAATAGTTATAAACTGCATCGGCTTAATCAAACAACTGCCTGTGTCAAGGGATCCGTTATCCTCCATTACAATAAATTCATCACTGCCCCATCGTATTTCAATGCTTTGCCGGGCTGCTCATGCGAGATTAATTCATATCAGCACTGACTGTGTATTTGACGGGAAAAAAGGTAATTATGCAGAAACCGACGCTGTAAATCCTGACGATCTGTATGGAAGGTCAAAATTGCTCGGAGAGGTTGCGTATCCACCGCATTGTATAACAATAAGAACCTCCATGATAGGGCATGAACTTAAAGGTAAGCGGGGGCTGATCGAATGGTTTCTCGCCCAGGAAAACAAAATACAGGGATTTTCAAAAGTGATATATTCCGGTTTTCCAACTATTGAGCTGTCGCATATAATTGCAGACCATATTATTCCTAACACGGATTTAACCGGGATATACCATGTTTCATCCAATCCTGTTTCCAAATATGATCTGTTAAAACTGGTCGCTGAAAAATATAATAAAACAATTGAAATAGAACCGTATGATTCGTTTGTTCAGGACCGTTCGCTTGATTCAGCGGTTTTCCGCAAATTATCCGGCTACAGTCCGCCGGACTGGCATGAACTTATTGATAAAATGCATGAGCACTATATTTCTTCTTCTTTCTATAATACGCCGGAGAATAAAGGATGACAGCCATTTTTCATGATAAAACAATTCTTGTAACAGGTGGAACCGGCTCAATGGGGCGAACCTTCGTAAAAAGAGTATTGTCCGGCGAACTTGGAACACCTAAAAAAGTGATAATACTTTCAAGGGATGAAGCAAAACAGCATGATATGAGAATTTCATATCTGCTTAAAAGAGCGGCCACTGACGAGGTGATTTATCGGAATTTTCAGAATGTTCTTGAGTTCAGAATAGGAGATGTCCGTAATTATGCCGATGTCTGCGCAGCGGTTAAGGATGCGGATATTGTCGTGAATGCGGCAGCTCTGAAACAGGTGCCGGTATGTGAATATTTTCCGTACCAGGCGGTTCTGACCAATTGTTCAGGAGTGGCCAATATAGTAAGGGCGATAGAGGAAAACAGATATCCTGTTGAGACTGTAATTGCCATAAGCACAGATAAGGCCTGCAAGCCTGTAAATGTGATGGGCATGACAAAATCGATTCAGGAAAGAATAATCATCGCCGCAAATATTCTTAATCCCAAAACCCGTTTTATCTGTGTCAGATACGGCAATGTTCTTGCCTCACGGGGCTCGGTTATTCCTCTTTTTCACGATCAGATAAGAAACGGCGGTCCTGTTACGGTAACGGTGCCGGAGATGACCCGGTTTCTGCTTAGCCTTGACCAGGCGGTTGATACTGTTTTTACAGCGCTCAGTGTAGCAGGTCGCGGTGAAACCTATGTTCCGAATGCTCCTTCTTCTTCCGTCATTAATATCGCCAAAGCTCTGATAGGCGAACGAAATATAGAAATAAAAATCACAGGCATCAGGCCGGGAGAGAAGATGCACGAAATAATGGTATCCGAAGAAGAGGCCAACCATTGTGTAAAAAGAGGGGATTATTATTCCATACTTCCGATGCTTCCCGAGCTGAGGCAAAACGGTAAAAAAGAACCTAATGCTCTTTCAAAAGAATTCAGCTCGGAAGACACGGTCCTCGATTATAAAAGAACTTTGGAACTGCTTAAAAAACACAGCCTGATGATTGATGAAAGCGCCCATTATTCACACGGCAATGAACTCTTGCGTTAAAGTGTATAAGCTTCTATGCAGCACTCGTTGTCGGCATAAAATTTTCACTTTAACCCTGCCGAAGGTCCGCCAGCGGCACGTCCGCCAATCAGTGTGGCGGAAACCCTTGACTCCTTGAATCCTTAGAGGAAATTTAATCATGAAAGTTCTAACCCTTGTCGGTACCAGGCCTGAAATTATAAAACTTTGCAGAGTAATTCATGAACTTGACAGGCACGTTGATCATATTTTTGTACACTCAGGCCAGAATTATGACTATGAACTGAATGAAATATTTTTTAAGCAGCTTGAAATAAGAAGGCCCGACTATTTCCTTGATGCGGTCGGTACAACCACGGCTCAAACGATAGGCAATGTAATCGCAAAAACCGACGAAGTGCTTTTGAAGGAAAACCCCGATGCCTTTCTTTTACTCGGGGATACTAACAGTTGTTTAGGCGCAATATCGGCCAAGAGGCGGAAAATTCCTGTTTTTCATATGGAAGCGGGGAACCGTTGTTTTGATCAGAGAGTTCCCGAGGAAGTAAACAGGAGGATTGTCGATCATATCAGTGATATCAACATTACATATACGGAACACGCGCGCCGATATCTGCTGGCAGAAGGAATAAGACCTGAAACCATTATAAAAACGGGTTCTCCGATGAAAGAAATACTGGAGTATTACATGCCTCAGATCGAGAAATCGGAAATACTCAAACATCTCGATATATCTTCCGGAAAATATATTGTTGTCAGCGCGCATCGTGAGGAAAATATCGACAGTGAGAACAATTTCAACGATTTTATTGAAACATTAAAATTTGTTGCCAAAAAATACGACTGTCCTGTTATTGTTTCAACACATCCACGGACCCGGAAAAAGATCGAAAAAGAGGGCGTGAATATTCCCGATCCACGCATACGTTTTATCAATCCTCTCGGCTTTCCTGATTACGTGAACCTGCAGATTAACTCCTTCTGCGTGATTTCAGACAGCGGAACAATAACGGAAGAAAGCGCCATCCTGAATTTTCCTGCGGTAATGATCCGGCAGGCGCACGAAAGACCGGAAGGCATGGATGAAGGAACGCTCATCATGTGCGGTCTCGGTAAAGATACCGTTGTCAAATCCATTGATATTGTCACATCACAGTTTATACGCGGAAACCGAACCTTTAAACTGATCAATGATTATGACGCCGACAATGTTTCAAAAAAAGTACTTCGGATCATAATGAGCTATACTGACTATGTTAATCGTACCGTTTGGTATAAGTCCTGAAATATTCCGGAGGTCTTTTTAAGTGCCCAATGTACTGGTTACAGGAGCAGACGGTTTTGTCGGAAAGGCGCTTTGCGCGGAAATGGTTTCAAGAGGATGGAATATCCGCGCTGCTGTCCGGACTAAAGAAAAAATTAATAATCTTCCCGGAGAGATTCAAATCATAGAAACAGGCCCGATCGGACCCGATACGGAATGGAGAGATGCGTTAAATAATGTCGACGCAGTTGTTCATCTTGCCGGGCGGGCTCATATAATGGATGATTCGTCATCCGATCCTCTTTTGGAATATCGTATTGTAAATACTGCCGGAACCGAATGCCTGGCAAAAGCCGCCGCCGGCAAAGGTATCCGGCGTTTTATTTTTATGAGCACGATTAAAGTAAACGGAGAGGGCGGAACAGATCCATATAATGAAAATGATACTCCTAATCCCAAAGACCCATACAGTATGAGTAAGTGGGAAGCTGAAATAAAATTAACGGAAATCTCCTCTCAAACCGGAATGGAGATTGTAATAATAAGAGCTCCTCTCGTATATGGGCCGGGTGTTAAAGCCAATTTTTTGAAATTACTGAAAGCGGTTGATAAAGGAATCCCCATGCCTTTTGCGGGCATGAATAATTGCCGCAGTATGATATACCTTTATAATCTTGCGGATTTAATTATTAAAAGCATGACAGATCCGAAAGCGGCAGGGAAAACATATCTTGCAAGCGACTGCGAAGATGTTTCAACAGCAGATCTTATAAGAAATATTTCAAAAGTTATGGGAAGGAATTCACGGCTTTTTTATCTCCCTTTGTCTGTGCTGAAACTGCTTGGCAATATAACCGGTCATGCGGATGAAATAGACAGGCTGACAGGATCACTGACCGTTGATGCGTCACTGGTAAAAAGCGAGCTGAACTGGACGCCTCCTTTCACATTGATACAGGGGCTTAAAGAAACAGCGGAGTGGTATAAAAGAACATTTCATAGAAGCAAGCAAGAGGAAGATCCTGTATGTCGCAGGACATGATGTCACCGGAAGAATGGGGTAAGGTCTGGGACTCAAGAAGGTTGAGCCGCAACTTTAAGGAGAAGGTTAAAGACAGGGCATTGCATGGTTTGTCCATGTTAATAAGAAGCTGGGCGGATCGTTGCGACCCGGCGCCTTCGATTATAGAATTGGGTTGTGCTCCCGGTGTTATGATGCGTCGGATTAAGCGTGCAGTGCCGGAGGCAAATCTTAGTGGAATTGATTATTCCGAAAACGGTCTTGAACAAACAAAAAAAGGTCTTGCGGATTCCGGAATAGATGCCGAATTGATGATCGGTGACATTTTTTCATTCACACCCCGTCACCTGAGTGATCTGGTGGTTTCATTCGGGCTGATTGAACATTTCACTGATCCCGCAGAGGTATTAAGAATACACAGAAAGTTTGCAAAACCGGGCGGGTTGATTGCTGTGACGGTTCCTAATTTTGCTCATCCGGTTGTAGTAAAAGCTTTGCGTAAATATAGACCGCATGATTTGGAGACACATCGCCTGGACATCATGAACGAGCAGGCATTGCGTAACTTTTTTGAATCTGCGGGGTGTGTAAAGATCGAAACGGGGCATACTGTTGGACCACTGCTTCCTTCGCCGGAGGCTATTCGGGGTGATGCCTTGCTGTATGGTTTATTCAGCATGTTCTGGAACAGTCTTTCCTTTTTAATGCCTTCTTCGCTGTTCTGGCCCGGCCTTTACTGGTCTTGCGGGCGGGTACCGGAGTAAAGCCGGTATTTTTCAGAATATGAACGGGATCTTTGGAACGTATGAGCCTGAAAGTTTCGTTAATGCATTGGGGAAAAGAATCCGTTTGGGTTGTATTTGGTCAGGTAATTTCGGTTGCCGGAGTCCTGCTGGGTGTTCGTCTGCTGACTTCGATGCTTTCGCCGGAGATATACGGAGAGCTTGCTCTGTGTATCAGCATGGTGATGCTGGTTTTTTATATAGTCGGCGAAGCCTTTTCCGAGCTGACAATGCGGTTCTTTACTCCGGCACGCGAACAAGAGTGGCTGGCCGATTTTTATCACGGGGTTCAGACTTATTTTTTCAAAATCATAGCATTTGTTTTTGTTCCTGGCCTGCTGATGCTTCCGGTGCTGGCTCTGACCGGAAATATGAAGCTGGTTGCCGTCGGCGTTCCCATTCTGCTCTTTTCCCTGTTCAGCTCCGCAAACGGATTGATTGAAGGCATTCGCAACGGAGCCCGTGACCGTAAAGTGGTTGCCTTTCATCAGACGTTGTTTCAATGGCTGCGTTTTTTACTGGCAGTCCTGTTTATCCGGCTGGCAGGAGCATCGGCTGCCGTTGCTTTATGGGGTTATGCGTTTGCATCACTGCTTGTAGTAATTTCCCAGATATGTTTTCTCCGTCAGGCGGAATATTATCCGTCAATGCTGCTGAAAAGGAATGCCGAGAAAGGTTTTCAATATATCAGCACCATGCGTAATTATGCCCGTCCTTTTCTGATTATGGGGGGATTTACCTGGTTTCTTTCGTTTGCGGATCGTTGGGCGCTGAGCCTTTTTTGTCCGATGAGTGAAGTCGGCTATTATGCGGCATTGTATCAGGTGGGATATTTCCCGATGATTTTTGCTTCCCGCATATTGCTGCAATTGGTATCTCCGGTACTTTATGAACGCGCGGGCGGTACAGATCGCAACAAGCCGGCGGACGAGCTTAATCGTTTCAACAAACGTCTGACATTTTTTGTACTCGGACTCAGTATTGCGTTATGGATTGTGCTGCGCCAGATACATAAACCTTTATTCGCTCTGTTTGTGGATCAGAATTATCAAGTTGTGTCTTATCTTCTTCCGTGGACCGTCCTTTCTGCAGGCATTTATTCCGCCGGCAGTATTCCACTGGTTTCAGTATTGAGCAGGTTTGAAAGCGGACGCATACTGCCTATGAAAATTGTTACAACACTGCTGGGGGTAATATGCTATATTACCGGGGCATATTTTTACAAACTTGAGGGCCTTGTATTTGGAGGCCTGATATTTTCATTGATTTATCTGATATGCGCTACGAAATTAAACGTTAAATAAAGGCGGATCATTTTAAATAGCTGATGATCTTGCAGGATTCGAGGGGTTCCGTCATAAAGATTGGCGGGCCTTCGGCTGGGGGCAAGGGTTCGGGTGAAAATATGAGTTTGACTGCAAGGACTGATTCTTGAAAAAAAAAGTCTGCCTCGTGGTTTCCAGCGCCATGACGATAAACGCTTTTTTGCGGGAACCGATCATGCGGCTTAGTGAACAGTACGACGTTAATGTGGCGCTCAAACTCAACCCGGGAGAATCCTTATCCGGCCTTGAAGGTGTTTCAAATATTTTTCAGGTAAGGATAGAGCGTAAAATTTCTCCGTTACGGGATTTTCTGGCTATTTATGAGATGGTTAAATTGTTTCGGCGCCACCGATTCCAACTGGTTCATTCGGTTACTCCTAAAGCTGGATTGCTGGCAATGACATCGGCATTTATAGCGGGGGTGAAAGTCAGGATCCACACGTTTACCGGACAGGTTTGGGTGACACGCACAGGTTTAAGCCGATGGTTGTTGAAAAATGCGGACAGGTGTATTGGATGGCTGGCAACCGATATACTTGTAGACAGTGCCTCACAGCGCCGCTTTCTTATCGATGAAGGCGTGCTCTCAGAAACCAAGTCCGGTATTCTGGCGCAGGGATCCATCTCTGGCGTTAACATCCGCCGCTTCAAGCCGGATGGCAGGGCAAGAGCCGAAATACGCAACGAGCTGTACATTTCGGAAGAGGATATTGTTTTTCTCTATCTGGGAAGACTAACCCGTGACAAGGGTTTGCTCGACCTGGCATCAGCCTTCGCCGGCATAAATAATGCCGGCGCGCATCTTTTGGTGATCGGACCGGACGAAGAATGCATTGGTCCGCAAATACTGACACTTGCGGAAAAAAATGCCGGACGGGTTCATCTCTTCGGGTTTGCCGTGAAACCCGAAGAATACATGGCCGCGGCTGATATACTGTGTCTGCCCAGTTACAGGGAAGGTTTCGGCAATACGGTGATCGAGGCTGCCGCAACCGGTATTCCTGCTATCGGTTCAAGGATATACGGCCTGGTAGACGCTATTGCGGAAAACGAAAGCGGTCTGCTGTTTGAAGTGCGCAATGTAAAGGAGCTGCGGAACTGCATGTCAGCTCTATGTAATGACAAGGCGCTTCGAACCCGCCTGGGGCGGCAGGCGCGTGAGCGTGTATCGGCACAGTTCACCAGCGAAAAACTGGCATTCTCATGGTTGGGTTATTACAGGGCAAGATTATGAAACGTTTGATCGATTTTATAGTAGCGTTGATCGCGATTTTGCTGCTGGGTCCGATGATTCTGGTGATTGCGCTGTCAGTAAGGATTAACATGGGTATGCCTGTTTTCTTTCGTCAGAAACGCCCGGGATTGCATGGGAAATCATTCTATATATATAAATTCCGTACTATGTCCGTCGCATACGGGGAAGACGGATTGCTTTTACCTGATCGAAAACGGATAACAAAGCTTGGTGCAATTATTCGGAAATGGAGCCTTGACGAGTTGCCGCAATTGTTCAATATTTTAAAAGGCGAGATGAGTCTGGTAGGACCCAGGCCGCTTCTCATGGAGTATCTGCCGCTTTATACTCCCTATCAGGCGCGCCGTCATGAAGTAAAGCCTGGTATCACGGGATGGGCGCAGGTTAACGGGCGCAATGCTTTGAATTGGAATGCACGGTTCAAACTGGATGTATGGTATGTTGATCATCATAGTTTTAATCTCGATATGAAGATCATCTTCCTGACAATTTGGAAAATTCTGAAACGCGAAGGAATCAACCAGCCGGGGCAGGCTACCATGGAAGCATTCAAAGGAGATAAATAATGGATCGTTTTGCGAAGTGGGAATATCCGCAAATTGAGGAAGGGCGATTAAATAAATATAATTGGATTGTCCAGAATATTTCCGGGTTTAAATTGGGATATAAAACAGATATTGGGGCATTTACCTACATAAATGCAAAAAACGGAGTGCTGATAGAGGATTATGTGCAAATCGGATCTCACTGTTCAATCTATTCCGTTTCTACGATTGATAATAAAAAAGGGCGGGTTCTGCTAAAAAAAAACTGTAAAATCGGCAGTCATTGTGTGATTATGCCGGGAATAACTGTCGGCGAAAATTCGGTTGTCGGAGCTTTTAGTTTTATCAATAAGGATATTCCGGACGACGTTTGCGCTTACGGAGTTCCGGTGAAAGTTGTCATAAAATGATTTTAAGCGTAGTTTCAATTAGATGCGAGAGTGGTACTTGGATATCATTGACAAATTAAATTATTCCGATTGGCGGAAAAATTGGCTTAAAACTGATTTCACAATCAAAGGTCTTCTTGTGCGGGTAACTATCGACCTTTTGTTAAGCAATTTAGGATTTTTCCTGGGAATTCTCACTACGGTGGGTATCTGGATTTTTTCCTGGCAAGTAACTCCGCAGACTTTCTTTAAGAAAATGTTTTTTGACATCTGGCTGCCCAATATACCTCTGCTGACTTTTTCCTGCCTGTTTTCTTATATTGGAACAGGGCTTTATCGGGGGACGCGGACCGTATCTTACGTGAGCAAAATTTTCATGGTCGGAAAAGCCGTCGGAATTGCCTCCTTTCTGTTTTTATCCCTGCTTTTCATGACAGGAACCTTTATGCCCCGCAGCACTGTTGCTACAACACCTTTTTTCATTTTTACCTTGATTTTATCGGTTCGTTTGTTCTGGACCGCGTTTTCCATGAAGTATAAAATCTCACCTGCATCTTTCCGTGATCCGCAGATTGAGAAAATCAGCCGCAAGCTCGCGCTGCTCGCTCAGCAAGATGGCTGGACTACGCCTGAGAGTCTCTCTCCGGAATCAGCCTGGCCGTACTTTGAAGATGATGAAGTTCTTGCTGCAGCTACGGTACTGCATACCGGCAAGATCAATCAGTGGTCAGGTAAAGAGGTGGAAAAATTTCAGGAGGAATTTGCCGCTGCCTGTAATGTCAAGCACGCAATTGCTTTATCCAACGGCACGGTATCGTTGGAACTGGCGATTAAAGCGCTGGAAATAGGACCGGGTGATGAGGTCATTGTGACACCAAGGACTTTTATTGCTTCTGCCAGTTGTGTCGTACTGCAGGGGGCAAAACCTGTTTTTGCCGATGTGGATATGCAAAGTCAGAATGTTGATGCTTCAGCCATTCGTGAAGCAATAACTCCAAGAACAAAAGCAATAATTACAGTTCATCTGGCCGGCTGGCCTTGCGAGATGGATAGTATAATGAAAATCGCACATGAGCACGATTTGAAAGTTATTGAAGATTGCGCTCAGGCTCACGGCGCCAGATATAAAGGAAAACCCGTCGGCTGTTTCGGTCATGCTGCGGCCTTTTCCTTCTGTCAGGACAAAATTATGACAACCGGTGGTGAAGGAGGTATGCTGCTTACCAACGATGAAAATATCTGGTCATTCTGCTGGGCATACAAAGACCATGGCAAAAGTTACGATGCCATCTATAAAAAACAGCATCCGCCGGGGTATCGATGGATTCATGAATCATTTGGATCAAACTGGCGTATGACGGAAATGCAGGCGGCGATCGGACGGGTTCAACTGCGCAAGTTGCCCGAGTGGACTCAAAGACGTAAACGCAATGCAGATATACTGACCAAAGCTTTTTTGGATATCCCGGGGCTGCGTGTGACCATACCGCCTGATTATATTTCGCATGCGTACTACAAATATTATGTTTTTGTAAGACCTGAGATGCTGCAACCCGGATGGGACAGAGAACGTATTATTATAGCGATAAACTATGAAGGCATCCCCTGTTTTACCGGTAGTTGCAGCGAAATTTATCTGGAAAAAGCTTTTAACGCTGATGGCATGCGGCCTCAGAAACGACTGCCGGTTGCCGAAGAACTGGGTAGTACCGCCCTTATGTTTCTTGTTCATCCTACATTATCAGAAAAAGATATGTGGAATATGACTAAGGCAGTTGAAAAAGTAATGGCGAATGCTTCGAAATGAAAAAACTAATCACGTTTGAAAATATTTCAAAGTGGGCTGAAAGCAAAAACGGGCTTATATATATTATTTGTATTTCCGCGATGCTTAAAGCATTTTTCCTGGCTTCTGACAGCCTGATAAATAATGACGGTTTGTTGTATATATCCGCCGCTCAGGAGTTCGCGAAAGGGCATTTTAAGGAAGGACTTAATGTATTTCCAATGCCGTTTTATTCGTTATTGATAGTAATTGTTCATTTTCTGATTCCGGACTGGGCAATGGCTGCCAGGGTTATATCTGTATTGTTCATGGTTTTTACCATTATTCCTCTTTATTTGCTTACCAAAGAGCTTTTCGACAGGAAAGCGGCTTTTTGGGCGTGCCTTGCATTTGCCCTTGCCCCTGCCTCAAACAGCTTGGCCGGCGATGTCATACGTGATCCGGGTTTTATATTTTGTACGGCATGGTCTGTTTATTTTGCTTTGAGAAGCTCGCAATCTTCACGGATTATTTATTTTGCCGCAACTGCTTTTTTTTCGCTGGTTTCAATATTATTCAGGATTGAAGGAATAATACTTGTTCTGATTTTTCCTGTATATTTTTCGTTTTTGTCTTTTTTTAAAGATCAGGAAAGAACGACTTTGCTTAAAGGCGCTCTTTTATTCATGTTGATCCCGCTTTTTCTTATTACTGTATATTATGTGTCCGGTTTTAAAGGGCTGGTTTCTTTTAACAGGAGCGATCACATATACGGAGAAATCCAAAAGTTATTCAAAATAGAATTTCTTGTTAATTATCAAATGCTTTCTTCTCAACTTGAAATTCTTGTTCAATCTTCTCCGTATCCCGGGTTTAAAAATAATTTTGCAGAAATAGCAAAACATTATATTCCTGCAATCTATTTCATGGGACTCACTGAAACTTTTATTGTTGCTCTGTTTCCCTTATACATTGTTCCGATTTATTATAGTTTTAAAGAGCCGATAAAAATAAATCATGTTTTTGTTTTATCCCTTTTAATAGTATTTATTCTTTTAGCCTATTATTTTTTAATAAAGATGGACTTTTTAACAGAAAGATATATTTTGATCCCTGTTTTATTGGCCTATCCCTGGGTTGGGGCAGGTATGCACAGATTTCTTGAATATTTATCAGGGAAATCATTTGAAAATTTTTTTTTAATTGCTTTTCTTCTTTTTATTATTTCACCTGTGTACAAGTGCGTTGAGCAGGAAATGAAACAAGATGATAGTCTGATCATCGCAGCAAAATGGATAGAAAATAACCCGGATGCCATGAAGCTTAGAATAATTACCGGAGACAAAAGATTCCTTTTTTACGCCGGAAGAGAGTTTTGGGTTGGAGATGTTTTTTCAGGGAACAGCAGCGATGCATATTATCGTTTGGACGATGAAGATGCCAGCTATAACGAGTTGGAAGAAATTGCTGCGGCGAATAAATTTGATCTTCTGTT
>CAZOEH010000011.1:0-19880 GCA_964578785.1 uncultured Desulfonema sp.
AAACGGAGCCGGAAAAACAACCACCATAAAAATGATGGGCGGAATAATGGACCCAACCTCAGGCTCCATTGACATCTGCGGTATAAGCATGAAAGAGGAGCCCGAAAGAGCCAAAAAAAACATAGGCTTTATTCCGGACAGACCGTATCTGTACGAAAAACTGACGGGAATGGAGTTTTTAAGGTTTATCGGGAATCTTTACAATGTGGACAACAAATCCTTTACAGTAAAGGCTGAAGAGAAGCTTAATATGTTTTCACTTCTTTCGTGGGCTGACGAACTTATTGAATCATATTCGCACGGCATGAAGCAGAGGCTTATAATGGCGGCAGCCCTTCTTCATGATCCGGAAGTTATGATAGTCGATGAGCCTATGGTGGGACTTGACCCTGTTGCAGTAAGAATGGTCAAAGATCTTTTTAAGAATCTTGCTGGACAGGGCATGACAATTTTCATGTCGACCCATACATTGAAAGTCGCGGAAGACGTATGCGACCGGATCGGCGTAATAAACAAGGGCGTTCTTATCGCAACAGGAACCGTCGGGGATCTGAAGAAAAAATCACTCCTTGTTGATGCGGATCTTGAAGACGCATTCATCAAACTGACCTCCTGATAAAAGAAGAAACAGGAATAGCAAATGACTGGTTTTTTGAAAGATGTTTTAATTCTGCTGCGGCCGAGATTTTTATCTTTTAAAAATCCGCTGGTGGCCGCAAATTCCAAAAAAGAATTTTACCGCAACCTTTTTCTCGGAACAGCCGGATTTTTATTCTGGATAGGTATCTTTATCATTTCGTTAAGAACCCTTAAATACTTCTACAGGATAGAAGGGCTGGGCGATATTCTTGTTTTTAAACTTTTATCCATGCTTGTTCTTACTTCATTTTCTTTTCTTATTTTCAGCAGCATTCTTACCTCGCTCTCAAAACTCTATCTTTCAAGAGATCTTGAACTGGTCCATTCAATGCCCGTCTCCGGCAACAGGATTTTTTTTGCGAGGTGGATTGAAAGCACCGCGGACAGTTCATGGATGGTTATAATATATACTCTTCCTGTTTTTGTCGCCCTCGGAGTCGTTAATAAAGCAGGGATATTTTTCTACCTGAATACAGCCCTTGTGCTTTTATCCCTTTCATTTATCGCATCCGGAATAAGTTCGGTTCTTGTCATGGCAGCTGTTTTTATCATTCCGGCCGGCCGCATGAAGAGCATTCTTCTGTTTCTGGGATTTACGCTCTTTCTGACCCTGTTTCTGGTTTTCAGAATGTTAAAACCGGAACAACTCGTTGATCCCGATGTTTTCGCAACAGTTGTTGTTTATCTGGATACCCTGAAAGCCCCGTCATCCCCACTTCTTCCCAGCACCTGGGTTTATGACAGCATAAAGGAATCTCTCTCAGGTTCTTTACAAAGCAGCCTTTTCCATTCGGGTCTCTCGTGGAGCTTCGTCTCCGTTATAATATTTATAAACATACTCATTGCCGACCTGATCTATTGCAGGGGATTTTCCAAAACCCAGACGGCAGCTTCCAGGGTATTCAGATATAAATATTCGGATTTTCCTTTCACAGGATTTCTATCAGGCGCAAGCAGAGCCTTTGTGGTAAAAGAGATAAAAACATTTTTCAGAGATCAGACGCAATGGTCTCAACTGTTGCTTATAGGCGCCCTTGTAATTATATACGTATTCAATTTCAGCGTTCTTCCTCTGGAAAGGGCGCCTATAAAAACTATATATCTTCAGAATCTTCTTGCTTTTCTTAATATGGGTCTTTGCCTGTTTGTGCTGACCGCTGTTGCCGGCAGGTTTGCATATCCGGCCGTCAGCTCTGAAAGAGATGCATTCTGGCTTGTTAAAGCATCACCAGTCAAAATCAAAACAATTCTCTGGATAAAGTTTTTCATATACTTTTTCCCACTGCTCATTCTTTCCGAAATACTTATAGTTGCAACAAACATAATTTTACAGGTTGATGCTTTCATGATGGCACTTTCATTCATATCGGTATTGCTTATAGTGCCGGGAATCGTTGCGATAGGGATAGGCTTCGGAGCCGCATATCCTGATTTTAAATCTGAAAATCCCGCTCAGTCTGTAACCAGTTTCGGCGGTCTTTTGTTCATGATGATCTGTGCGGGATACATAATGGCCGTAATAATTCTCGAAGCAGGGCCGGTTTACGATATATTCATGGCTTCGGTACATCAGAGATCAATGACAATTTTACAATGGATACGGGCAGTCATCTCTTTTTCAATAGTAATTGTTATCAGTATACTTGCGATTATTCTCCCCATGAGATTCGGGGAAAAAGGACTTTCAAAGGTTTTGCCGTAAATGGAACTTGATTCACGTCTTACAGGATCAGTGTTAAAAGAGTACCGTAAAGAGGTCTCCTGGCGCGAGACCATGAACTATGCCGCTGCGGTCGGCGATAACAACTCATGGTATTTTGACGATGAGCGCATAGGCGGAATCATTGCGCCTTCAATGTTTTGTGTCGCAGTTACATGGCCCGTAACTGAAAAACTGGAAGAATTCATGGAGCCGGGTTTATTCCCCGCCGATGTATCGGCTACGAAGGTTCACTACACCGAGCATATCGAATTTTACCGTCCGGTCAGACCCGGCGATTTTCTTACCGTAAAAGGCAAAATAGCAGCGATCATCCCTCACAGGGCCGGAACGCACATTACCATCCGCTATGATGTGTATGATAAGATGGGAAAGCCTGTTTTTACCGAACATATCGGAGCTCTTTTGCGCGATGTAAAATGCACGGATGCGGGCAGAGGCGGCGATAGCCTTCCAACCGTACCAGCATGCGCAAGCAAATTCCCGCCTCTCTGGGAAGCGACCGTTCCGGTTGATCCGATGCGCCCTTTTGTTTACGACGGATGCACCAACATCTTTTTCCCGATACATACCTCGAAGCAGTTTGCAAAAATGGTGGGACTGCCGGGGATAATATTACAGGGAACCGCCTCGCTTGCCTTTGCGGTAAGGGAATTGATAAGCCGGGAAGCTGAAGGGGATCCGCACAGGCTCAAAATTCTCTACTGCAGGTTTACCGGCATGGTCTTTCCCGGAACCGATATAAGAATACAGCTTACAGAAAAATCAGACAGGGAAAAGAATAAGGATCTCCATTTCACAGTCATGAATAAGGAAGATCAAAAAGCCATCAGCAACGGGTATGCGCTAATGGTAAAATGATAAAAAGGTGTAAATTGCCGTCATTTTAAGGTTTCTCTTTTCTGAGCAGATACCTCGATTTCGATCCGCTTCCTTCCACAAATGTGAGCGGTTTGTCATCATAGCTTACAACTTCCCATCCATCTGAACCGAGTGTGTTTAAAACGTACATTTCCGATATTTTTGCGTTGTTTAATTTTTTATTTGAGTATTTTTCTATGAAATCCCTGAAGGCTTCATGTTTTGCGTCCTTGTATGAAATAATTCTCTCTTTACGGTATGAGGATATCTCTTTATCCGAGCCGTCATTTAAATACACTGTAGTAGACATCTCGGCTATTCCGCTTGCTTCATCATAAAACCTGTTGACCACTACCAGTTCTGCGTACTTGTAACGTTTAGCTTTTGTCTCTTCGGCATATGCAAAACCAGACAGCAAGAGAGCAGTGATACAGATATAAAATACATTATTTTTTAAGCTTCTCATATTGCTTCCTCCATGAGTTTTTCTCTGCTTCGCACTCTTCACCGTATCGGGCGAATTCATATCGAACAACCGGATTTATAACGAAACTTGGACATTTTAATCATTCAGAGCGGGACAGTCAACATATGAATGTCCGGCAAAATTAAGCTCGGACGTTTTCGGGCGGTCAGCAGCAGCGTCTTTGCATAGCGCGGGCTTTAATCCTTGATCCTGAAATACTGCTTTTAGATGAGCCGACATCCTTTCTTGATGCCGAATCCGGAAGGGTAATAGAAGATCTTCTGCTGAGCTTAAAAGAGCGCTGCACAATTCTGCTTATATCCCATTACATGGATCAGATCAGGCGGATTGCAGACCATGAGGAGATATTTGAATAATCACAACAACAGAACATCGAATTTCGAACATCGTACTTCGAGAGCTTTGCATAACTGCTATCAGGTGCTGACATGGGTATCAAAGGATAAGCCGCTGGGGATCGCACTTCTCCCGCAGAATTTTGAGCTCATATCCGGTCGGTGGTTCCACCTCTTTTGCCCGCGATACATCAATTTGAAAGCCCATGTTGTCAAGAATCTGCCGGTAGGATATTCCCGGGAAAAAACCGGTAAGATACATCTCTTTTGTTGTTTCATCAAAGCCCATTGTAGCCATGTTGGTTATAACGGATACAGGGCCTCCTGCGGGGAGTCCGGCTTTTTCCCGGCCGTCGGGGCCGTCCAGCCAGCCGGGACTTGTAATATAATCAAGCTTTTCAACAAATTTGCGTTTTTCATGCTGCATGAAGGTAATGGTTCTTCCAACAAAAGAAGCAACATCACAGGCCCCGCCGCTTCCTGAAAACCGGGTCTTCGGTTTAAAATAATCCCCGATTACCGTTGAATTCAGATTGCCGTATTTATCGATCTGCGCTGCGCCCATGATGCCTACAACATGCGGCCCCGTAGTCCTGTTCTGCATGGCGGCAAAAGCATCGGCCAGGTTGCCGTTTACCGATGTCCGGAACATCACCCGGGAATCAGACACGGCAAGAGGCACCTCTTCAAGAAGGGAATCAATAGCGCCTGTTTCAAAAAAGATAACACTGTTAGGAGCGGATATGTTTTTGGCAGCCATGGCTGCTACCATGGAAATGCCGGTGCCGCAAAAAACTATGTCACCATCCCTGATTTCGCGGGCGGCCGCAACTGTCATAAGCTCTTTCAGGGTATAATCGGGCATCGTCATCTCCTGTCCAGTCCGACTGCATAGCCGGTTCTTTTATCAGCCCTGATCTTTTTAAGACGATCTTTTCCTATTTTATTCAGCAGGGCCTCATGGTCTTTTAATCCATGGATAAAATCCTCAAGATAGATTTTGTAGAGTTCGTCATCTTCGGCATATCCGCGGTATTCATTAAGATATTTGGGATCATAATCGTAATAGCGGTAACAGGCTGTGGGATAGGCTCCATAGGGTACATGCACAACGGCATCGACACAAAAAGAAGGGATCTGGTTCTGATCCGGATTCGCTTTAAGAAAATCCGGTTCCGTCAATTCCTCGCAGGTCACGATAACATGTTTTGCGGATTTGGCCTGCTCGACATCTGAAAAAGTGAGGCCCTCCATCCGCACCGTACCCTCCCTGTCAGCCTTCTGCGCATGGATTATTGTAACATCGCACTTAATGGCCGGAACGAGAACAAGTTTGGGGGCATCTCCCCATGAACCGAACGGATTATCGATCACCAGAAGCTTCTGATCCGGAAGCCGCGTATCAGATTCGCGCATTTCGGTTGAAAAGCCCCATTTGGCGACAATATCGGTGCTCAGTGAAGAACGGGTCGGCAAAAAGGGAATGCCCATCGCGCCGGCAAGAAACCGGAGAGTCATCTGATAATTGGAATAATCTTCTACTGCAATTTCGCCTTTCTGAACCGCCTTTTTAAACCGGACACAGGTCGGGGCAAAACGTCCGTTTCCGGCGTATGCTATTTCAAGGCGGGAGACACAGCCTGCCCCGATAAGCTCATCGACCCCCTGACCGTTTGAATGGGCATAGAGGTGAAGATTGTCTATTCTCTGCCTGATTACCTCATAGACAGCCGCCATCGGATTCCGGCTGGCTGTGAATCCGCCGATAGAGATATGGCAGCCGGGAGAAACATATTTCATTACGGCCTCTTTAAGGCTCGTTTCTTTGTTTTTGCTGATATTCATATTATGCTGTGGTTTCGTATTAAGTCCGGTCAGGGTATGGTTTTAAGCCGCTTCTGTTTTTAACTGGAGCCTTTGTTTCAGATAAACAACTGCGACAAGCGCAAGTCCCGCCGCGTCCGCCCAGTAAGCCGGATAGACCAGCATAAGCGCGCCTGCCGCGAGAATTCCCCGCTCTAATGTATTTGTTTTTTTAAGAAGCCATCCTGAAGCCGCTGCCGCCAGGGCAAATATTCCGGCAAATGAAGTCAATATGACCCAGGCGCCTTCAGGCACGCTGTTCCCTTTTAAAAGCAATGCCAGTCCCGATGGATGAAGGATAAACATGAACGGAACAATAAACGCCGCCGCCGTATATTTCCAGGCATACATGGTTGTTTTATAAGGGTTTCCGCCGGTCAGTGCGGCGGCCGCAAAGCACGAAAGCGCTGTCGGCGGAGAGACTTCAGAGAGCACCGCATAATAGAAGACGAACATGTGCGCGGCAAAATCCGGAACCCCGAGCTGTATAAGCGCCGGCGCAGCGATGACTACGGCAATGATGTAGGAGGCGGTCACCGGAACGGCCAGTCCTATTACCCAGACAATCAGGGCCGTATATAGCGCTGTGAAAAAAAGGTTTCCGCCTGCATAGGAGATAACAATTGAACTGAACTTTAAACCCAGTCCCGTCAGTGTTACTACTCCCACAATGATTCCGGCTGCAGCACAAGTGGCGGCGACCGGAAGAACCCCTAAAGCCCCTCGCTTTAAGGCGCTTATGAGCTTTTTGGGATAAAGGGCTGTATCGCTTCGAATGAAACTGACAGCAAATGTGATCACCGTCGCCCAAAAGACGGACATGATGGGCGAAAAGCCTATGACCATGATCACAATGATGGAGACAAGCGAGATGAAGTGATATCCGTAGCGGCAGGTCAGTTGCCACAGGCTGTACGTTTTATCAAAAGCAATTTCTTTGACTCCGAATTTCCTGGCGTCCATGTCCACCATTAAAAAGATGGACCAATAATAAAGACAAGTTGGAACGGACGCCATCAGGATGACATCCAGATAGGAGATCTTTAAGAATTCCGCGATAAGAAAAGCTGCTGCTCCCAGGACAGGCGGGGAGAGTATGGCGCCGATCCCACCGGCGGAGAGAAGCCCTCCTGCAGCATCTCTGCTGTAGCCGGCCTTTGCCAGCATGGGATAGGCGACCGATCCTAATGTGACCGTCGTTGCCACTCCGCTTCCGGAGGGACCTCCCAGGAGAAAAGATGCCAAGGTTACTGTTCGGCCGGCCCCGGTCGTCTTTCCTCCCATGGCTGCAAAAGAAAAATCGATAAAGAACTTTCCGGCGCCGGAGAATTCCAGAAAGGCGCCCCAAATGGTGAAGAGTATTATAAAAGTCGAGGAAACATCTATCGGTACGCCGAAAATTCCCTCCAGAGTCATATACATATGACCCACAATGCGATCGATGTCATATCCCCGATGGGTCCAGGGATTGGGGAGATACGGCCCGATGAATGCATAAACGATAAATGTAATGACGATTGCAGGCATGATCCAGCCGCTTGTTCTCCGGGTTGCCTCCAATATCAGAATGATAAGAATGATTCCGAAAAACTTGTCCAGAAAATTTGGCACAACGGACCGGTATATAAAATCATCAAAATCGACCAGCATATAAACGATGACGGCAATGCCGAGAAGGGAAAGAAGAACGTCAAACCAGGTAATCTTGTTTTTATATCGTTTAAAGGATGGAAAAACCAGGAAGGAAAGGAAGAGGACGAACATGACATGGATTCCTCTTAAAACCTGGGTCATGACGATACCGACGGCGGCATAGAGGTGGATAAGAGACATTGCCACCGCCACCACCGTGATAAAAACTTCCGTTTTTCCGGCAAACCGGCGCACGGGACCTTCTTCCTCTTCGATATACTTCTCAGCTTCTTTAAGAGCCTGTTCGGTAATAACCGGTTCCTGATTGTTACTTTGCTTCTCCTCTTCCATCGGTCTATCCTTTTTAAGCGTTAATTATTGCACAACATCAGGAGAAGATAGCGGCCAAAACGCATGAATTCAACGCTGAGTTGAATACTGTTCCCTTTTTCTCCGATTTCATTTAAGAATATTTTCTTTTCTCCGATCCGCAATCCCTGTCCTTCTACCATCCCCTTTTTAAAAATAAAGGCAGTTCCCAGATCCTTATTCATAGGGTGGAATTCTCTGATATCATCAAACCCGTAATATCCCATTACACCGGGACTTTTCGTTCTCACCCCTTTAAGGATGATTGAATCTCCTTTGATCTGGAATTCTTCGGAGACAGGTTCATCATAAATGGAGTTGATATAAAATATTGAAAAAGCTCCGGATGGTCCTGTTCTTATACGGAGGGTCTGTGGATGATCAAGGTTCCTGACCTGAAGGACGGTTATCTTTTTTGCAAAGAGAAAAACCCCTCCAGCCAGGATTATTATGCCGATCACCAGCAGGAGGGGGCGTTTCTTTTGTTTCAATTATTTAACCTTAAATCCTTTTTCCTTGAAAAACCGGACTGCTCCGGGATGGAACGGGATCGGCGATCCGTCGGCCTGAGATTCCATGACCAGGTTTGCCGCTTCCTTATGGACGGTTATAAGTTCTTTTTGGTGTTCAAAAAGAGTTTTTAAAACATCATAAACCTGTTCATCTTTCATATTCTCATTGCAGACCAGTAAATTCCATACCAGAGCAATTGAGACATCTTTATCCTCGCCGGGATAAGATTTTGCGCGAACTATACCTTTAACATAAAGAGGGCCGTACTTTTCTCTCATTTTCACGACCGCGTCACCATGGTTGATCAGCTTAATTTTAATCCCCGGTGTTGCGCCCAGATCGGTAATCGAAGCAGTTGGGATTCCACCGTCCCAGAAGTAGGCGTCTATCTTCCTGTCTTTTAAAGCGCCTGCGGACTCAGCGGCGCCCAATTTGTCCCTTTTCATATCTTTATCCGGGTCAAGGCCGTAAGCTTCCAATACCCTTAGAGCTTTTATCTCGGTTCCGCTTCCCGGCGCGCCGGTCGAAACTCTTTTACCTTTCAGATCGCCGACCTTTTCAATACCTGTACCCTCAACTGTCACTATATGCATATTATTCGCATATAGAACCGCAACAGTTCTAAGGGGGACTTTTGCCTTGAACTTTCCTTTTCCTTCAAAGGCATCCCATCCGACGTCCGCCATGATAAATGCGAGGTCAGCCTTTCCGGCCCCCACCAGAAGACAATTATCAACAGAAGCGGCCGTCACTTCAGCGGTTGCTTCCATATAGGGGATGTATTTAGATAAAATATTGGCCATCCCTCCGCCCATGGGATAATACACACCTCCGGTTCCTCCTGTAGCAATTGATAACCGAACCGTTTTTTGAGCCCATGCCGATGGAACAACAAATACGAACGCCGCAACAAGTATCCATATTAATAAGCGTTTCATCATGACCCTCTCCTTTTAAAAGATTGTAAATAATAGGCGGTAACTGTAAAACATGGTTTACTTCAATTACAGGCTTTCCCGTGCGATATCTCTTTTAAAATACATTTAAAAAAGATATATAGTGGAGAAAGAACTAAAAAACATCATAACTTCTCAGCTCTTCGATTAATCCAGACTGAAAGTATCTTACCCCCTAAAAAAGTCAAGGGATTTTTTAATTGTAAAACGTGTAGTTTCATCATATCCTTAGTCTGAACAGTGAGCGCATTCCCGACTGCCTGCGGCGGGGAGCTCCAAAAATAAATGGGTTTTATATATATATTCGGAATTATTCCATGATCAGAGTCGAACATCTTACATTTGACTATCCCGGTATCCGGGCTTTGAATGATGTATCCTTTCAATTGTCAAAGGGAAGCATCACTGCACTTGTAGGCCCCAACGGTGCAGGCAAAACGACATTGCTGCGATGCCTGGCTGCCCTTGAAGAGCCTGTTGCGGGTAGAATCAGCATCAACAACATGGATGCTCTGGCAAATCCCCGCACCTGCCACAGGCAGATGGGCTACCTGTCCGATTTCTTTGGACTCTACGATGAGCTGACTGTCCGCCAGTCTCTTTTCCACGCAGCCTCCATCCATGATATCCGGCAGGATCGTCTTGAGAAAGCAGCCTTTCATGCCGCAGAAAGACTGGTCATAACCGACCGGTTGGAAACAAAATCCGGCAAGCTTTCAAGAGGATTACGGCAGCGTCTGGCCATTGCTCAGGCAATTGTCCATAGCCCTGAAGTCCTGCTGCTCGATGAACCTGCATCAGGCCTTGATCCGGAAGCAAGACACAGCCTGGCAGGGCTTTTTCTCAAACTCAGGGATGAAGGAATGACTATTCTTGTTTCGTCACATATTCTGGGAGAACTTGAAGAATATTCTACCGACATGCTGGTGCTCCGCCAGGGCCAGATTGTGTCTCATGAGCCTGTAACCATAACACCCGGAAAAGGGACTGCTGCCCGTATAACATGTTTTTTGGCCCGGCCTGTTGAGGGTCTGGCTGAATCGCTTTCAAAAATAGAAGGGATTAACGATCTCCGCATCGAAGACTCTTTACGTTTTGATTTTGCATGCTCCGATAATCCCGAAACACAACACAAACTTTTACATGAACTTATGGATCTGGGATTGCCCGTTTCAGGTTTTGCGCCCGAAAGGCGCAGAATGCAGGATGCTTATCTCGCAACCGTAGCAAACGGCCAGAGAAAAGAGGTGCCGGCATGAATTGTAATCCCGAATTTCGCCGTTATCTGTGGCTTGAGATGACCCCGTACCGAATAGCTGGAATGCCGCTCTTGCTGGCAGGAATTTTTTATATATCTTATCTGATTGATAAGAGCCATTTCGGCGAGTCTGTGGCGGCAACAGCCGTTGTTATGTTCGTGGCTCTCACTTTCCTCTGGGGAAACAGGCAGGCCACAGAATCGATAATCACTGAGATACGCGATCGAACATGGGACTGGCAGCGGATGTCTTCCATAGATCCCTGGTCGCTTTCATGGGGAAAACTTTTCGGAAGCACAATTTACACCTGGTACGGGGGCATTTTCTGCCTTGCTGTTTACTTTGCCGCCTCAGGGGACCCCGCGCCGGACATAATCAGGATCATTGCCATTCTTGTCCTCGGGGCGATATTGTGCCAGGCTTCAGGGCTTCTTGCCAGCCTGCAGCTTATTGTAATAAAGGAGCGCGATTATTCCCGCTCATTCTCTTCGGCATTCCTTTTACTTTTGATTCTTGTTGTACCGGGTTTTATACCTCAGATGATGCATAAGAATTCTGTTGTCTGGTACGGCAGCGGATACGCTAAAATTGATTTTTTTCTTGGTTCGCTTCTCTGCTTTGATGCATGGCTGCTATCAGGAATTTATTGCCTTGTGCGGGAAGAGTTCAAATTCAGAACAGCTCCGGTCGCATGGCCTGCCTTCGCTCTTTTCCTGATGATATACGCTGCGGGCTTAACAGAAAGCTCTATAGGAAACGATGATCTTTTTTCATCCCGCCTCCTGATTGCCTTTATTGTTGCCTGCGGGTTGACTTATCTTACGATCCTGACGGAACGGAAAGACCCCGTTGCCTACCGCCGCATGATTAAAGAAGCGAAAGACCACCGATGGATGAGGTTGCTCGAGAAGGTGCCATGCTGGGCGCTCACCCTTCCGTTCGTCGTAGTAACCGCAACTCTTCTTATTGCATTTACATCCGGCGCCGGAAAAAATGTCAGCCCGCTGAGCCCTGTTTTTATAATATCGCTTGTTGCATTTCTTGGGCGGGATCTCGCCCTTTTCAATTTCTTTAACTTGGGCGAACGGACGAAGCGAGCAGATATGCTCGTTATTCTCTGGCTTTCGATTCTTTATGGACTGATTCCTGGAATATTCATGCTTTTAAAAATGGAGACTGTTACCGCTGTCTTCTGGCCGCGCATCGATTATGCCTTCATAAGCTGTATTGCCGCTCTTTGCCAGTTGCTTACCGCATGGTGGCTGACTCTTACCCGATGGAAAAATCATCATGCAACCGTTCAGAAAATTTAGAAAATATACGAGGTAAATTTCAAATGAAAAAATGTATCCTGATGCTGGTAATAATTTTTTTTATTCCGCCCGCTCTTTTTGCTTCAAACGAGATTGTTGTTTCGCCCAGCCTTTCCGGTGTGAAGATTTTTCTTAAAGGCGCGGAGCTTTCTCATGCCGCACGGATGAATCTTGATAAAGGCCTGAACGAGGTTGTCTTTACGGGGCTTGCAGCAAAAATTGAAAGCGGCAGCATAAATGTTTCCGGAAAAGGTGATGCGGTGATTATATCTGTTGTTCAGCGTTTTGATTATCTGCGTCCCGTAGAAAAGAGTCCCCGGATAAAAGCCCTCGAAGAGGCTCTTGATGCTCTTAATAAATTGCTTTCCCTGAATCAGATCGGTATTGACGCGCTTAAAGCCGAAATTGACCTTCTCGCGGCAAACAAACGTATCAGCGTAAAAGGGAAAGGAGTTTGGTTGACGGATCTTCAGAAGACGGCTGAATATTATACGAAACGACATGCCGAAATAAACGGCAGAATCCTTGATCTTTCTCTGAATGGAAAGAAGATCCAGAAAGATATAGACAGGATAAAAAACCAGCTGAATGAAGTTGCCGCGCACAGCAGGAAAACAACTAATGAAGTCGTAATATCCGTTTTATCAAAAGCAGGCGGTCCCGCAGATCTCAATCTCTCATATTTCATTCCGGATGCAGGCTGGCAGCCTTTTTATGACATACGTGTCGATAAAATAAATTCTCCCGCAAATCTGAACTCGAAGGCGGATGTCCGGCAGCAGAGCGGAATCGACTGGAAGGATGTTGAAGTCGTTCTTTCAACAAGGAACCCCTCGTTAAGCAACGAAAAGCCCGAAGTTTCGACATGGTTTATAGATTTTCAGCGCCAGAGCTCTTATCTGAAAATGAGGGAGCATGCTGCAAAATCGGCTGCCGCTCCGGTATTGGAAGAATTTGATACGAATCAATCGACCGCACAGCATAAAGCGGAAACGATGGCCGATTATTTTGATGTGAACGCAAAACAGCTTTCGGTTGAATTCAAACCTCAGATAAAATATTCAATTCCGGCAGATGGCAAATCGCATTATGTCGCTTTGCAGGAATTTTCCATTCCCGCCGGCTTTGAATATCATGCGGTTCCGAAAATTGACGGCAATGCATTTCTGGTTGCCGGCTTAACCGACTGGGCGGACTACAACCTTTTGGCAGGTCAATCCGGCATATATTTTGAAAATTCCTACATCGGTCAGGCCTATATAAATCCTGAATCCGCAAAAGATAAACTTTCGATTTCTCTCGGCCGCGATCAGAACATTTCTGTTTCACGGGAATCCCTTAAAGATTATTCGGCGGATAAAATGTTAAGCAGCGACCTTGAGAGAATTTTTGCTTTTGAAATCAAGGTAAAAAACAATAAGAAAGTTGCGGTTAAAATTATGATTGAAGACCAGATCCCGATATCAAAAAATAAAGATCTTGCCGTCAAACTGGTTGAATCATCCGGAGCCGAATTCAATCCTGAAAATGGAAAGCTTAAATGGATTGTCGATGTCGAGGCAGGCAAGTCGGTTTCAAAAAAACTTGTTTACTCGATCAGGCATCCGAAGGAGAAAAAAATTGAAGGGTTGTAAATATGAGTGCGTTCGTCAGTGAAAAACTGCTGGAAGTGAGCGATTATGATAAAGAGGGATACAGTCCTGTGGTTGACTACGACGCATGGCGGGTCGCCCTCTTGAACTACAGCAACGATCTTTTACCTGAAAAGATCACGGCCATGCAGCGCCACAATGAGACCGACGAGGTGTTCGTCTTGCTCCGCGGACGCTGCATACTCTTCATCAGTGACGGAGATAAGAATGTTCAGGAGATCTTTGCGGAGGATATGGAGCCGTTCAAAATTTACAACGTCAAAAAGTCGGTCTGGCATACACACACGTTAAGCAGGGACGCGAAGATTCTGATCGTCGAAAACAGAGATACGACCTTTGATAACTCGCCGTTCTGTTCCCTGACCGTACCGCAGAGAGAAAAACTCGTCGAACTGACCTCAGGGTTTTGGGACGAAGAAGTATAGGGCAACAGCTTTATACCGGATGTCATCCAAAGGTCCATGGCAAAACAGGCGCAGGAAGAGAGTTTTTCATAGGAGGAAAGAATGGCTGAAATCAGATATAATATCGTGTTCAGGGGCAAAATCATGGCCGGCTTTGAGCCCGGTGATGTTAAACGTAATATTGCCAGGCTGTTTTCAGTAAGTGAGGAAAAAGCGGCACAGATTCTTGCGCTGAAGAGGTTTATATTAAAAAAAGATCTGGATGAGCGGACAGCCGGGAAATATGCCGGGGTTCTCGAAAAAGCGGGATTGCAGGTATTTACGGAACCTGTGCAGTATCCGGCCGGGATTCAGGAGGAGAAGCCTTCAGAAACTCCATTGATACAGGAACCGGGAGATGAAAAAGGATCCGCGAATAAAGTTGTTTTTGAAACTGTTGATACCGATGTAAGGCCTCAGGCGGCAAAACCGGCAGCCGCTGAAAAGAAGCGGGATAAGATCCCGTTTGAATTCCGCGGGAGTGGTTCCGAGTATTTCCGTATATGGCTTGTCAACATTCTTCTTTCGATAATTACCCTGGGAATATATTCCGCCTGGGCAAAAGTCCGAAAGAACCAGTACATATACGGCAACACAAGAGTCGGCGGAGCAAGCTTTGAATACCTGGCAAAACCTTCCAAAATTCTGAAAGGCCGTCTTATAGTCGCGGGTTTCTTTTTGCTTCAGGGTGTGTTGTCAAAAATAGTGCCCATCGCGGGGGTAGTGCTGAGCATAACCTTTGTAATAGCCCTTCCGTGGCTTGTTATCCGTTCTCTTGCTTTCAATGCGAGAAACAGCTCCCTGAGAAATATCCGTTTTGCTTTTAGCGGATCTTACAGGGAAGCTGCAAAAGCATACCTTTTGTGGCCGATGGTTGCATTTCTGACACTTGGTATCATGTTTCCTTATGCTTATTACAGGCAGAGAAAATTCATGGTTGAAAACTCCGGTTACGGCACTACCGGTTTTAAATTCAATGCTGAATATGGGAATTACAACCGTATTTTTCTCGGTCTTCTGATTCCTGTCCTGATCGGAGTTCTTCTGTTTGCAGGCTCTTTTTTTCTTTTTCCTCCGCTTTTCATCCTTGTTCTTCTTGCCCTCTACCTTTATATTTTTGCCTGCATATCGGTTAAGACCGGAAATCTGCTTTACAACTCAAGCAGCCTTGCAGGCCACTGTTTTGAAGCCGAGATGAAGCTTAAAGATTATTTATTAATTGTTTTGACGAATTCCCTTGCCACCGCCGTAACCTTCGGGTTGTTTTATCCGTGGGCAAAGGTCCGGAGCCTGCGATATAAGATTGAGCATATTAAACTCGCTCCGGCAGGGGATCTCGATGGTTTTGTCGCGGAGTCCCAAAAACAGATAAGTGCGGTCGGATCTGAAGTGACCGATTTCATGGATATTGATTTCGGCCTATGATGTCAATTAAAGGATACTGGTACGACGGCAGAACTTCAGCCCAGACTGCGGCCGTCTTCCGCGTTTACGATAACGGCGCAATCGGCATTGAGAGTTCCGAAGACGGAAAGGTGCTTAAGACGGTTGCCGGTTTTGGAATATCGGTTTCTCCCCGCCTTGCCGAAACGCCGAGATATTTATATTTTCCAACCGGTGAAAAATTCGAAACGGAAGAGAATGCGGTGGTTGACCGCATGCTGGAACGATTTAAGCGCCGATCATGGATGCAGGCTGTCCATCATCTGGAAAAGCGCAGGATCTATGTTCTGATCTGTCTGGCGGCAGTGCTTCTTATTATGTTCGGGGCCGTAAAATTCGGTGTTCCGGCTGCTGCAAAACTCATCGCCTTCCGCCTTCCGCCTTCAACCGCCGGATACGCAGGAAAGCAGACTCTCGATATTCTGGACAGGTCGTTATTTAAACCTTCAGAGCTGGATGAGGGAACCAGGCTCCGCCTGACAAATCATTTTCGTCCGGTTGTTGATGAACACGCAGAATACGGACTGAATATTCTGTTCAGAAAAGGAGGCAGGGTCGGTCCGAATGCCTTCGCGCTTCCCTCCGGAACAGTAGTCTTTACCGATGAGATGGTGAAGCTCTCGGTCCACGACGATGAAATGCTTGCGGTGCTGGCACATGAGGCGGGCCATGTTGTTCATCGCCATGCCTTGCGCACAGTAATCCAGGATTCCCTGCTTTCTTTTGTTCTTCTTGCAATTACCGGCGATATATCAGGGTCTTCCGAATTGTTTCTCGGCCTTCCTGTTATATTGACGCAGCTTTCCTACTCAAGGAATTTTGAACGCGAAGCGGATGATTATGCGGTTGATTATCTCCGGTCCCATAAAATACCGGCAGTTCATTTTACAAATCTGATACTCCGGATTGATAAAAAAAAGAAATCCGATTCGGAAACTTCAGCGGGGAGATGGACGGGTTATCTGTCGACGCATCCTCTGACAAATGAAAGAGTGCAGCGATTTAAACATTATGATAAATGACGAATCAGTAAAAGCGCCGCCGGAGCTTTAAATGAAGAGATTCTGAAGCTTTTTTATTCTGGACACGAAGATATTTTCCATGATACCAAGTCAACAATTGTGTTTCGCCTTAAGCGGAACTAATGGATTTAAAACAAATATTCCGGAGGAAAAAATGAATAAAAAATTCTTATCGGCTCTCTTTATCATGTTATCGCTTATATGTGTTTCATTCGCAGTAGCTGCGCCGGATATGAAGGAAGGTCTTTGGGAGGTAACCGTAACATCAAAAATGGAAATGCCGGGAATGACTATGCCGATGCCTCCGGTAACATATACCCAGTGTCTCACAAAAAATGATTTTGTTCCCCAAAAGTCTGAAAAAGGGGAGCAATGTGAGAAGGTAAATGTGACCGTAAGCGGCAACACCGTGTCCTGGACGGTAAAGTGCAACAGTAAAGAAGGCGCAACAAAAGGAAGCGGCAAAATAACATATAAGGGTAATACGTACGAAGGCGTTATGAATATGACGTTTCCGAACCAGGGCGGGGGTGAAGGCAAAATGAGCAGCAGCATGAGCGGAAAATGGATAGGTAAATGTAAATGACCGTTTGTTGTTTGTTTTCGCCACACTGAGAGGAATTCAAATGCCCCGGGCCCGGAAAAGTACTGAAATAAGAAAAAGAGAGATAATAGAAGCCGCAAGGAAACTTATTTTCAAAAAAGGCAGCGAGCATGTTACGGTAAACAACATAGCAAAAGAGGTTAAAATTTCCGAAGCTGCCATCTACCGTCACTTTCGCAACAAGAAGGAGATACTCTCCTTTCTTGCCAGTCATATCACCGAAAGCCTGATGCTGGACATCGATTCAGCGGCAGGAAGCGAGCTTTCATACCCGGACAATATCGGGAGTATACTGAGAAGCCATCTTTCCCGGATTGAGCAGAAGCGGGGGGTTTCATTCCAGGTTATTGCCGAGATTATCAGTTTCGGAGATAAGAAGTTAAACAAACAGGTATATAATGATATACGGAATTACCTTCAGCGTTTCAGCGGGTTACTGGATAATGGAATTAAGGCCGGAGTGATAAGGGAAGATATTGATTCAGAAGCCGTCGCACTTCTTTTGTTTGGAATGATCCAGGGACTTGTAAATACCTGGGCTTTGAGCAATTACAGCTTTGACCTGACTGAAAGATACGATGCGCTGTGGAATGTTTTCCGCCGTATGGTTACCCATGATTAATATTTTTATATCAGACAGAGAGGCTTAATCCGTAGTTCAAAAATAACCGGGATATCGAAGACTGTGACCGCCTCCTTATGCTCCTCCGAATTTTTTCATGGTTGCCATTACAATAGTATAAAGAATGACAATCATGGTCGCGCCGATGAAAAACCAGCGTATGTATTTCCCGATCCGGCTCTCAGAGCCGATCGTCTTGTTTGTTTGTTCTTCAGACATAAATATAATCCTTTCGCAGTATAATATAAAAACATATTAATGTGAGTGAACGCTCACTTATAATAATAAAATATAGTTAGTTTGTCAATTTTTATTTTAGCTTTGATTCAGACCTTTTGTTCATAAGGGAGGCTGAGTCGTGGTGAGTATCTGTATCGTTAATGGTGTTGTTATTTTAAAAATAACAGGAGGAGTTTTGATATGGGGGAAAGCAATGATCTTGTTGCCCCTTGTGGATTGTATTGCGGAGTATGCGGTGTCTATTATGCCACAAGAGATAACAACAGAAAGTTTCTGGAAAAACTTGTTAATGTCTATAAATCGAGCATCCCCGGGATGGATAATCTGACGCCTGAGGATCTGTTGTGCGACGGGTGCCTTTCGGACAGGAAGTCCGTATTTTGCAGGGTATGCGGAATAAGAGATTGTGTTAAGAGCAGAGGATATGAAGGATGCAACAGTTGCGGTGATTTCCCCTGTAAACAGATAGAAAATTTTCCGATACCTGTAGGGAAAAAGGTTATGTTAAGAGCTGTTCCCTACTGGCGGGAGCACGGCACGGAAATGTGGATTGAGAATGAAGAGTCCCGATATCTATGCCCCGGCTGCAGACATAAACTCTTCAGAGGTGCAAAGCGGTGCAACAAGTGCGGTATCGCCGTTGATCTTGACTGATGGCAGATAATTTAACAACAGCAAATAACTGCTATTATAAAAAAATCAGCAAATCAATGGTTTTTTGGTATTACCGGTAGAATATGAGGGAAGCCACGCTCTTCAGAGACAGGCTTCCCGGTCAGGTAAGGAAAAGATTTATTTAAGATTACTTGGTTGCTTCCTTTTTATAGGCTTCTTTACCTGCTTCGACTGCGGCTGAAAGAACAGATTTCTTTTCTTCAAGCATACTTTTTACTTTCTGGACGGATTCAGCAGTTTTCTCCTTGACTTGTTCAGCATATTCTTTAATTTTTTCCCTGGTTTCCCGTCCGGACTGAGGTGCAAGTAAAATGGCAATTCCTGCCCCGACTATGCCTCCCAAAAGAAATGAAGCGACTATAGAACCTGTACCGTAATTTTTTTCTTCCATGTCATGGTCCTCCTTCCTTATCCTGATTAAGCAACACACCTGTTGCAGCTTTAATTCCTGCTTTTAACGCTGATATTCTGACAGATAGCTGGTTTTGTAATCCATCTGTTAACAGCCCGAGAGTCTTGATTTTAAATGCCAGTTCAGAGATGGTTCCGGAGATGCTTTTCACACTGGATGTTACAGAACCTATATCATCGCTGACAGTTCGGATGCTTTTTAATGTTTCCTCAGCTTCTTTGAGTACCGGATTGATTTTCAATTCTGTTGCAGCGAGAAATGCGGTTATGGCATCCGCAGCTTTTTTTATCTGAATAAAAGAGTATATCAGAAAGAAAACAGTAGCGAGAAAAGTTATGATTACCAGAATAAAACCTGTACTGAGCATTGCTGTAACAAACTGATCAGACTGCATAAATCCCCCCCTTTAGCAACTAGAAGAAATAATCAATGAATTAATAATTATTATATAAGGAATTTTTTTGATTGCAAGTTTTAACTTCAAACAATACGGGAAACAATAACATGTGTTTTTCAGATTTTTGTGATAAAGAATATAGAGGATATAACCTGTTGAGTTATTATGTCGATTTAAAGCTGAACTGAAACATTCCAAATTAAATTATGCCTCCTGCCTTATATAAAAAAATAGGAATTGCTTCGGCCATTATGATGGCGTCGGTTTTTTTAAGCCGTGTAATAGGCCTTTTCCGGGAGATAGCCATTGCCTTTGCCGGAGGCACCGGCGGGGATGTTGATGCCTATCAGATTGCGTTTGTTGTTCCTGAAATATTGAATCATGTTGCAGCAAGCGGTTTCCTTTCAATAACTTTTATACCCA
>CAZOEH010000012.1:0-11885 GCA_964578785.1 uncultured Desulfonema sp.
AGTGAAGTCAGGGCGTAAAATGGTGTCGTAAATATCCTCTGCGGACATGTTTTTGATCTCTTCATCGGTGATATTCTGTTTCTCTTTCAGATGCCTGATGATCAGAGATTTGTTTATACCCCGCCCGTCGTCACGGATTTTAATATAAAGGTTCTCTTTTTCGCTTCTTGCCTCGATTGTGATTTTGCCGGCCGCGTTTTTCCCTTTGCCGATTCGTTCTTCAGCAGATTCAATACCATGTGCTATGCAGTTTCTGAATATATGAATGAGCGGTTCACGAAGGCGTTCAAGTAGAGTTATATCCGCCTGAATCTCTCCACCGATAATTTCAAAATCAATATTTTTACCGTTTTCTTTTGCCATGTTCCTTATACTTGTCCTGAACATATCGGCAAAATCACCAACAGGCATAAGTCTTAATTTAGTCAACTGGAAATAGAGAACCTTCATTAAAGATGTATAATGGTCAACCCAGTTTTTAAGGCCTGATGACATCTGGTCTGTTGAAAATGAAGGAAACCTTTTCGCAAGAAGCTGTATTTCCTGAGTGAGCCCGAGAAGTTCTTCAATAAAAGAATAACGTATCCTGACATAGTCAATGCTTTTGATCATCGCCTGAGAATGTGCGGGTGAAGCAGACGGCTGCGGTCCCGGAATGGTGTCGGAAAGTTCCGGAGGGTTTTTTTGAAAAATTGCCATAAGATTGTCGAATGATTTCTGGTCCTCAATCGTGTCAACTCTGCCGCTTTTTGATATAAGAGTTCCCAAAAATTCCGAACTTTCGAAAAGCGCTTGAACAGCAGCCGGGGAACTCTTTATTTTACCCTGTTGAAATTTGATGCACCACTCCTCCATTAAATGGCACAAATCCGAAATTTTATTCAGGCTCAGAGCCCTTGCCATACCCTTGATTGAGTGAACTTTACCGTGAATCTCGGCCCAGAGGCCAAGATTAGATAAATTCCTTTCAACCTGTATTAACAGATCTTCAAGTTCCTTCAGATATTTACCCGATTCATGGGCGAAAATCTTCTCATATTTTGCAAGGTCCATAGTATAGCTCTGATACTTTTTTCCAGATATAGTCGGGGGTGATTAAACGTATTTTACTATTTTCATGATAATACTCATTCCCATTTGATGAATCATCATCTATCCATATCATGCCTGAAATTTCATCCGGGATAACGGCCAATTTTTTATCAAGCCACTTCAGGATGATTATTCTGTTCGGTTCGGCAGATCCATCGTTCGGATATCCAAGAAGGAGCCGCATGTTAATTACATCAAAAAGTTCACCACGGTGATATAAAATCCCCGTATATGATTCGGGGGTATGAGGCACCGGTGTTATCTTCAAATCGTCAATTATCCTGTGCACATAATCCGATTCAATTCCGATAAATTCATCTTTTGATTTAAAAACAAATAATTTCATGGCTGATTTTCTTCGGGCTGAATTTCCTTGAGAAGATTTTCCTGTGAGTCTTTATCCGGTTCAGGCAAGGTAAAAAGCTGTTGAGTTTGCATCATTTTTTCAGACAGGCGGTCAAGCAATCTGATAGTACTTACAAACTTTCTTACTTCAACTTTCTGGTTTCTTGTCGAAATAGCTGTTTTCTGGGTGGATTCATAATTCTGAGATGCAAAACTTGCGAGTTCCTTAAATTTATCAGAAAAACTTCTGAGTTCTTTTGCCTGTCTGATTGTAGCTTCCTCCATGCTCTTTATTTCCGTAAATATTTCTTTTACGCCATACAGCATATCGCCGAATGTCTGTACAATGCCGCGGATAATCTCTCTCCCCTTATCAAGATCTGTCTGATTTTTAACAAGAAATTCTTTAAGAAACTTGTTGTCTGTGAGTATATCTTCGACCAGCCTGGTTATTGCCTGCGATGACTGCTTTGAGTTTTCCGCCATGTTTCGTATTTCTTCGGCGACTATGGCAAAACCTTTTCCGGACTCTCCAGCTCTTGTCGCTTCAATTGAGGCATTCAATGAGAGAAGATCCGTCTTCTGGGCAATTGCTTCCATTACGTTGGTGACCACCTTTATTTTTTCAACCTTGTCGGGTAACCTGATAATCGGCTGGGCATATTCGCCCATCTCTTTCAGTACAAGCTCCAGATGACTGAGTGTTTCGCGGGCGTTCGTTTCACCTTTTTGAGTCTTTTTTATTGCTTCATCTACTTTAGAAATCGTATGAGCCGACTGGTTTACAAGCTCATCCATAACCTTTATTCCGCTTTCAAGTTTAATTGTGGTGTTCCGGACTATTTCCGTCTGGTCTTCAGAGCTTTTAGCTATGGATTTTGCAGTAATGTCTATTTCATTGCTGCTTTCCAGGAGTTTTTTTGCGAGTTTTGTAAGCGTTGAATTCGTTTCATGAATTTTTATTGATACGCTTTTCATGTCAAAAAGCAGGGTCCTCAAATGTCTGACCATTAAAGAAAATATTTCTTCCAGATCCCGAACCTCATCCTCAGATATTACTTCTATCTCACGCGTCAGATTCCCGTCGCTAATTTCTCTGGCGGCATTGCTCAGTTTGTTCAATCGTAATGTCAGAGACCTTGAAAAAATAATTCCGAATATAGTTCCGATCCCCATCGCAAGGGCAACTGAAAGCCCCTGGGCCAGATAAAAATCTCCCGTTATCCTGTTCACTGCCCCGATTACGACAATAACAATCAGAAGAAGGATTAAAAAATAAGTTATCAGTTTAATTTTTATGCTTGTTTTTCCCATTTCCCATAATCCTCCAAAGCCAGTATCCATCCCACCTTCTTATCTTCGACAATTAGCAGAGTGACAATAACTCTTGTTTTCCCGGAATCGGTCGTTGTAGTAAATACAATGTTGTCCAGTTCGTGGTTGTGCAGTATTCCCTTAAGTGCGTTGATAAGCGATGACTTATCATCATTGGGGAATATATCGGTTATAAGCCGGTTTAAGAGTTCAGAGGATGTCCTGTTACATATTTTTAGAACAGCTTTATTTACTCCAAGGATCCTCGTATCAGAGTCCACTATGATTACGCCTACTCCCAAGCATTCTATTATTGATTTTTGAAAGTGAAGTGAATCCAGGAGATCAACTGCTTCGCGTCTGGGGAAAAGGGTTCCCGATTCCATAATGCTTTCAGTATCCGGGGCCGAAAAAGAATCAGCGTCGATTCTGTCCATGAATTCATTAACTTTTTCAGCCATTTTTTCCATAGGCCCCTTAGCGATGTAGTGATCAGCGCCGATTTTATCGAGAGAGCCAAGATGCTCTACTATTGTCCCTGAAACAGCAACGATCGGGAAACAATTTTCAGGATATTTTGTCCTAACAAAACCTATAAGTCCGGCTCCGTCAATTTTAGGCATTACAATATCGGCAAACATGAGATCAATTTTTTCATTTTGAATTTTTGAAACCCCTTCTTTGCCGTCATACGCCTTTATTACCTTATATCCTCTTTTTTCAAGCAGCTCTCCTAAAAATTCTACAAAAAAGAAATCATTATCTACAACAAGTGCTGTTTTCGGCATAATTTCACCTTTCAATTTTTTATACCCCCGTAAAAAGTAAAAAACGACTTTTTACCCGACGGAAAATCCGCATGAGGCGAACTCTCGATCGGCCTGAAGTTAATTCAAGCGGTACCTCTTCTTCTCCTTCAGGCCGTGGATTAATCGCCTTCGGCCTGTTGATGAACTTATTGCGAGATCATCAGTTTTTCCATAAGATATTTTATCTGAAAATACGGTCAAAACCAGTAAATTTATTATTATTTTACTCAAAGATACAAATCTCACAATAAAAAAACAAAATACAAGAAAAAAATTATCAATTATAATAAAAAATTAATTTATACAGACTCTTCTTATTTCATTTATGTCAGTCAGTCCCTGAAAAACCTTCATGATTCCATCCTGCTTTAAAGTAGTCATATTGTCTTTATATGCCTGACTGAATAACTCCTCGGTGTTTGCCGCTCTTTTTATAAGACCTTTCATGACGGGAGTGCCTTCCATAAGTTCATGTATTCCCATTCTTCCCTTGTATCCGGAGCCTGAACAGTTCTCACATCCGCCGGTGCGATAGAAAAGAAGATCGGATGAATATTCAATACCGGTAGCCTTGAATTTTTCTTTTCCGTAGTCTGAAATTATTTCATCAAATTCCTCCCGGGAAGGGTTGAAAGGCTTTTTGCAGTTTGAGCATAATCTTCTGGTGAGTCTCTGAGCAAGAACACCGAGGAAAGCGTCGGAGAAGTTCAGCGGGTTAAGGCCCATGTCGAGGAGCCTGGTCACTGTTTCCGGAGCGCTGTTGGTATGAAGAGTTGAAAAAACAAGGTGGCCGGTTAAAGACGCCTCGACACCTATTGAAGCTGTTTCCTTGTCCCTCATTTCACCTATCATGATAACATCAGGATCAAGGCGCAGGAATCCGCGCATGACTCTTGCAAAGTCAAGTCCGATTCTTGACTTGACTTCGACCTGCCGCAATCCGGGCTGGGATATTTCAACCGGATCTTCTGCGGTCCATATTTTGATCTCAGGTTTATTGATATGGCCCAGAGCGGAGTGAAGCGTTGTGGTTTTTCCTGAACCTGTAGGACCGACAACAAGAATAAGCCCGTAAGGCTGGCTGATAATTTTCTTCAAGATTGCAAGGTTGCGTTCATTGAGACCCATATCATCAAGCTTCATCGCGCCGGCCTTGGCAAGAATTCTTAAGACCGTATCTTCGAATCCGCCTGCAGTCGGCATGGTCGACATGCGCAGCTCGAAAACTGGTATGCCTTTTCGTTTCATCTTGATTTTGCCGTCCTGAGGAAGCCGTCTTTCTGCTATATCAAGACCCGCCATGATTTTCAGTCTTGATAGTATAGCCGGAGCCATTGAGTTAGGAACCTGAAGATATTCATGGCAAACCCCGTCCATCCTGAAACGTATCGTGGTTTTTTTGGTTATAGGGGAAGGCTCGATGTGAATATCGGATACTTTTTTCCGGTGGGCAGTTACCAGCACCTGGTCGACAAGCTTTACGACCTGGCTGGATGATTCGTCAACAATATCTTTGTCAAGCTCCATCTCTTCTTCGACTTCAAAGGAAACGTCAGGGATGAGCTTGTCAAGATTATCCAGCGTGGCTTCCATAGTTTCAGAAGGCTTATTCGCAGAAAAAAAATGTTCTATATATTTTATGATGTCTTCTTTTATACCGACGCAAAACATTATGTTCTGGTTTGACATCAATGCTTTTATATGGTCTGTTTTTCTCAAATCCTTAGGATCATCAACAAGAATTTCGGTGAAATTTTTTCCCCAGCTCAGTGGTACCCATATATAGTGGAGCAGAAAGGATCTTTTCAGCTTGCTGATAAGTTCAACCGGCACAGGCAGTTCGGGATTAAAACTTTTAAACGGGCAATTGTAGAACAGCGAAAGCGATTTGCCCACATCCTCCTTTTTCAAATTGAAATTTTCAATCAGGGCGAGCTCAATGCTTTTGCCTGTTTTTTTCGATGATTCCAGCGATTTTTGAAGCTGAGCCCGGGTTGCAAGCGATGAATTGAGAAGATAGTCAAACTTTGAATAATTGGATAGATTCGAAATAAGAAAATTGAGCTTATTTCCTGCTTCAGCGTTTTCAGGATATAAGCTCAAAGCCGACCTGAATAATGAAATCGCTGCATCTTTGAGGTTTTTTTTCTCCATTTCGGTGCCGAGCCAAAGTTTTATCTGCGAGGCATCCTTGTTAGCTATTTTATTTTTAGCAATTACCCTTTCGGTATCCTCAATTACGGCAGTATGCGATTCATTCTTAAAAAGAATTGATAGCATTTCCACGACAATCTTTACATGAGTATAGCCTTCTTTCGAACAGTCAAATTCCAGCAGTTTTTCATATTCGGCGGCGGCTTCCCTGTGAAGCCCCAGTTCTTTCAGCGCAGAAGCGTTGTTGATGATATCCTTCACGCTTCCGCTATCGGATATCGTTTTTTTTATTAAATTAAGATCACCTTCCGATAAACTGGGACCGTTTTTTGCCTTATTGTTCAAAAGTTCTGTTTTCAGCTGGTTTACTCTTTCTCTGACGCGTGTCAAATCTGCCGGGTCGATTGGACCCCCTGCCGTAAGAATCTGGGTGTAAATGCTCAACGCATCGTTTAGCATACCCATGGAATAATAGGTCTCGGCTTCCTGGATCTTGCTCTTAATTTTTATTCCTTCGGAAGCGACGGCGCTCATATTAAATGTAATCCTTCAATTGATGAAAACGGATTCTGACACAATTGATTTGAAAAGAGTAGCCGCTGTTGTGTAAAGAACCGTGTACCGGGAAATCAGAGTAAAAAATTTCAAGACCGATTTATTAATACAAGCCGGAGAAATGTTTGTAAATATATATTAATGCAGGTTTGTATGCAACCTATATTTTCCCGTTTTCCGTTTGTCCTGTCGCATGATTATCGCAACTCTTAACGATATGCACTTTGATAATTCTGTTCCTTATGCTCTCATCGCCGTCGACAAGAACCGAAAGATAATTTGAAGATATTCCTTTAAGCAGTCCGCTTTTTTCATCCTTTTTTTCTTCAATCAGGATCTCGGCATCCTTTCCCACCGCATTTTGATAAAACCAGGCTTTTTTAGATGTTCCAAGTTTGCGCATACGGTCGCATCGGGCCTTTATGATATCAGTGGGAACCTGTTCAGGAAAGTCGTAGGCAGGAGTTTTTTTACGGGGTGAAAAAGGGAAGACATGGAGATAGCTTACCGGGAGCCCTTCTATAAGAGAATATGTGTTGTGAAAAGCCTCATCTGTTTCGCCGGGGAATCCGACCAGTATGTCTACTCCTATTGCCGCATCCGGTAACGATTCATTTATCCGGAATATAAGGTTTTTAAAATATTTGGCGGAGTAAGGTCTGTGCATTTTTTCCAGTATCCCGTCGTCGCCGCTCTGAAGAGGGATATGAAAATGGCGGCAGATTTTGTCTGATTCTGCGGCAAGTTTTATTATCGACGGGGTAACTTCATTCGGCTCTATGGAACTTAAACGCACCCGGTCTATGGTGCAGGAGTCGGTTATCAGTTTAAGCAGGGCGGTAAGAGTTGTTTCCTGATAGAGATCATGTCCGTATTTTCCAAGATGTATTCCTGAAAGGACAACTTCTCTGTATCCTTTTTTCTTCAGGTCGTTTACGTTTTCAATCACGGATTGAACCGGCATGCTGCGGCTTCTGCCGCGCGCATAAGGAACTATGCAGTAAGTGCAGAAAGCGTCACATCCGTCCTGAATTTTTAAAAAAGCTCTTGTTCTGGCGCCATGGCGGGTGGCAGAAGCATGAATGAATCCGTTGCGGCTGTCGGGGTATTGGAATTTACTCTTTATTATTTCAAAAATGTTCTCTTTTTCCCTGTTTCCTATTATCAGGCCTATCCCATCAATTTTTTTCAACTCATCCGGCTCGGTCTGTGCATAACAGCCGGTTACAATTACTACGGCACCCGGGTTTGATCGTATTGCCTGCCTTATGGCCTGTCTTGACTGCATTGACGCTCTTCCGGTTACAGAGCATGTGTTGATGATGCATATGTCTGCGCCGGACTCTTCTCCTGACTGCGACCACCCGGATGAAATCATGGATTTTGCAATGGATTCGGATTCGCACTGGTTGACTTTGCATCCGAGAGTAGTAGTAATGAATTTAGGCATAATCAATAAACCCTCCGCCTAAAACTTCATTTCCCTGATAGAATACCGCTCCCTGTCCCGGGGTGACCGCCTGCTGAGGACTTTTGAAGATCACTGTAGCGGTGCCCCTTCCTTCCGGAATCAGGGTTGATATAACGGCTTTATTACGATACCTTATGCGTGTATAAACCTCTATTGGCGATCTCTGCTCATTTGATATCCAGTTTATGCTAGTTACGCGGCATCTGTCCGTTAAAAGATCATCTTTTGAGCCCACTATGACAAGATTCTTTTCGGCAACCGTACTGATGACATAATAGGGTTCGGCGGCAGGGCAGTTGATGCCGCGTCTCTGTCCTACGGTAAAGAGATGGAATCCCCTGTGACTTCCTATTATTTTTCCGCTGATGTCGGCTATAGCTCCGTTTTGGGTTACAAATCCTGCTTCATGCGACAGAAACGTGCCGTAATTCATATCTCTGATAAAACATATGTCCTGGCTTTCGCTTTCTACCACAGGACGAAGTCCTTTTTCACCTGCAAGCCTTTTAACTTCCTGCTTGGTAAGCCGGGAGATCGGAAAAACCGCCCGCGAAAGCTGTTCCTGAGTAAGGAAGGAGAGAAAATATGACTGGTCCTTTTTTGTGTCGGCGCCTTTTATAAGATGAAACAATCCGTCTTTGCCTTTGATCTTCCCGGCATAGTGTCCTGTTGCGAGAAACGAAGCGCCGAGTTTGAGTGCATAATCGAGGACCGTTCCGAACTTTATCGACGGATTGCATACAAGGCATGGATTAGGGGTTTTCCCCGATCTATATGCATGTGTGAAATAATCGACAACTTTTGTTTTGAATTCCCTGCTGCAATCCAAAATTTCGATCCGGATATCAAGCTGACCGGCCAGATCTGAGATTTTCCTGATAGCAGTTTCTTCCTTCCTTCCGGCCCGTTTACCGCGGTCTTCATATCCTGTCAGAAAATGTATTCCTGTAACATCGCAGCCTTCCTCCTTCAGCAGATATGCCGAAACAAGCGAATCTATTCCCCCGCTTATAGCAATGGCATTTTTTTTCTTCATTGAAGATCCCCCGCCGCAAGTATCGGTCCGCATGAGGCGGATTCAACTGTATGGACTTTTAATAGATTTAAGATTCGCCCCTCAATCCCGCTGCTGGCAGCGGGTAATGCGGTCGATTTTGCGGTTCAAAAAAAGGAATTGTTTATCGGACGAATTCTCATTGCGCGGGGAGGACATGCCGGAACGCAAAGTTCACATACACTGCACCTGCTCTGATCAAAATTAACAATCATATCAGGCCGGTTAATCGAAAGCGCACCCGTAGGACACACAGCCGTGCATGCTCCGCAGCTGGTGCATTTGTCATTATCACGTTTTACCTCCTGAGAGGCTTTTTGAACGCTGACCCCCTGGCTTTTTAAATATTGAACTCCCTCGTTGAAATTCTTTCTTGATCCCGACAGCTCAAGTACCATGATTCCTTCTTTTCTCGGGAGAACAGTTGCGTTCAATATATTAAAAACAAGATCGTAGTCTCTTGCAAGGCTGCAGACTATTGGTTTCTGGACTTCAGTCTGGGGGAATCTTAACACCAATATTTTAGAATACACTTTAAACCTCCGAAAAATTATTTCCACATTGAGCGATTAACAAAAAAAATCCGGATGAGTGTATGGGCTCATGAGAATTTCCAGAATCAAAACAATTCTTTATTTTTTTTGTAAATGATATTAATCTGTATTAGAGGCGAATGTCAACATTTTGAAAAGAGACCTGAGAATTCCATGAATCGTTTTGCATATAAAATGGCTGGTTTTGCAATAAAAACACTTGCCGGCCTTTCAAAGGCGAGAATATACATTCACGGGAAGGAGAATATACCCGACGGATCTATCATATTCGTCATAAACCACTTTACCCGTATCGAAACACTCTTTCTTCCTTATCATATCTATAATCTCACAAATAATATACCTGTCTGGTCTCTTGCGGATTACTCTCTTTTCAAAGGGACCTTCGGAGATGTGCTTGAAAAGGTCGGAGCAGTTTCCACCAAGGATCCGGACCGTGATCTTCTAGTGGTAAAAAGCCTTCTCACCGGGGAAGCTTCATGGATAATATTTCCCGAAGGCATGATGGTGAAGGACAAAAAAATTATTGAGAAGGGAAAATTCATGATCTCATATGCGGGAGGGAAACATCCTCCTCATACGGGCGCGGCCACTCTTGCATTAAGAACTGAATTTTACAGGCAGCGCCTCCGGAAAATGGCGGAAATCATGCCGGATGAAGCGAGGCGTACAGCTGACATGTTCGGGATAGATTTCATGGATCCGGTTTTTAACAGAAACACCTTTATTGTCCCGGTCAATGCGACCTATTATCCGGTAAGAGGTTATGAAAACGCCCTGAACAGGCTTGCCGGGTATCTTGTTGACGACATTCCTGAACGTGTAACGGAAGAAATAATGACTGAAGGCACAATGCTTCTCTCAGGGGTAGATATCGATATAAGATTCGGAAAGCCGATAGATATAAGGGAATATACAAATAATTTCTTCATAAAAAGGGATATAAATTACAAAAAACCGATAAACTTTGATGATCCGATACCTTCAAAGCGACTCATGAAAAACGCTGCACTTAATATAATGCAGAAATACATGGCATCCATTTACAGCATGACTACCGTTAATCATGATCATCTTTTTGCCTCTGTATTAATGAAGATGCCGTTTAAAAAAATAGATGAGGATGATCTGAAAAGAAGGGTTTTTCTGATTTCAACTCTCGATATTAAAGATGCGGAATGCTTTCTCCATAAAAGCCTGATGGAAGACCAGGTGCATCTCCTGACGGACGACCGATACAATAAATTCGGAGATTTCATCTCGATTGCAGAAAAAAAGGGAGTTGTGACAAGGCAGGGGGGGGCGATTGTCAAAGACACTCTCAGGCTCTCCTTCCCGTTTGATTTTCACAGAGTACGCATAGAAAACCCTGTTGCCGTGATGGCAAACGAACTGGAGCCCCTGGCCGGCCTGCAGAAGCGTATAAGGCTCATTTCACTTCAGCCCGGGTTCAGGATAAAACAGAGGGTGTCGGAATATCTTCTGGACAGAGCATCGAAGGAATTTGAAGAAGATTACAAAAGATTTCTGATTGCCGGCGAATCAAAGAGAAGAGAAATCGGAATGCCGTATCTGGTGAAGGGGAAATCCGCAGAGATCGGGGTTTTACTTATACACGGATATATGGCGGCCCCTTTTGAGATGAAAGAACTCGCCGAATATCTGGGAAGCATGGGATTATGGGTATACGTTCCGCGCGTCAGGGGACACGGTACTTCTCCTGAAGATCTTGCCGGAAGAAAATATGAAGAATGGATGAAATCGGTTGAAGATGGCTATGCTTTATTGAGCGCGATATGCAGACGTGTCGTGGCGGGAGGATTTTCAAACGGAGCAGGCCTTGCGCTTGAGCTTGCATCGAGGATGAAAAGCCTTAGCGGGGTATTTGCAATTTGTCCGCCCCTGAAATTAAGAGATTTCTCTTCAAGGCTTGTACCTGCGGTTGATGCCTGGAACCGCCTTATGGAGAGATTCGGCCGGGAAGGAGCTAAAAAAGAGTTCGTCGAAAACCGGCCTGAAAATCCCAGGATAAATTACTCGAGAAATCCGGTTTCAGGCATAAGAGAGCTTGAGCGTTTCATGGAATCGGTTGAGCCCAGGCTTTCATCCGTAAAAGCGCCGGCTCTTGTGATACAGGCTCATGATGACCCTGTGGTAAACCCAAAGGGGTCAAGAAAAGTATATGAGCTGCTCGGTTCTGAAAAGAAGTCTTATATAGTATTAAATATCAAACATCATGTAATTGTAACAGGGGAGGGGGCTCACTTGGTACATAAAGCTGTGGGAGATTTTATCGAAAGCCTGGTAAAGAGTTAAACGTAAAGAGTCGTAAGTTGTGAGGCGTAAGGCGAGCCGCCTGTGACGGGTAAAAAGTCAAAAGTGAAGGGTTAAAAGAAAAGATTGAACCGCAAGGCGCGAAGAACGCAAAGGGTTTTGTTTTTGGTTTGCAGTGAACACCCGGCAAAGCAAAAGAAATTAATCTTAGCGGCCTTGGCGTCTTGAGCGAAGCGGGCTGATTGAAGAAAAAAGGATTTAAG
>CAZOEH010000012.1:11895-19578 GCA_964578785.1 uncultured Desulfonema sp.
AAATTCGGCTGTCAGCTTTCAGATTTAAGCTCCTTTATCTTTGAAATATCCTGCTCTTTTCCGAGAAGAATAAGCACATCGCTGTCTTTAATAAGAAAACCGGCATGGGGAACCAGCACAAAGTTTTCGGGGACAAGCTCTTTTATGGCGATTACAAAAACATTATATCTCGCCTTGAGATCCAGCTCTTTCAGTGTCTTTCCTATAAATGCGCGCGGCGGATCGACCTGGAGAAGATTATAGTCTTCTGCAAGCGGGATAAAATCTAGTATGTTGGGTGTGGAGAGCCCCCTTGCTACTCTCACCGCCATGGCCATTTCGGGCCTGATGATTTCGGTTGCCCCTATTTTTTTCAGTATTTTTGCATGGTCGTCGTCCAATGCCTTTGCCAGTATTTTTTTAACCCCTATTTCCTGGAGGTGAAGGCAGACCAGTATGCTGTTGCTGATCCTTGAGCCTGCGCTCAGCACCACGCTGTCCATGTTCTCAAGACCCAGGGCTTTAAGCTTCTCCTTGTCGGTGGCATCCATGACGATTGCTTCAGTGCAGTAGGGATCTATCTCCTGTATGCGGTTTCTGTCCTGGTCGATTGCGATAACTTCGTTCCCGTCTTCAAAAAGGGCTTTTGCGACGTGGAATCCGAACTTCCCGAGACCTATTACTGCGAATCTTTTCATTTTTATCTCCTTTAGCCGACCATGAGATTCTCTTCGGCGTACTCGATTCCCATCGGCGCTTCGGCCGAAGTTATTACATATGAAAATGTAAGTACGCCGACCCTTCCGATCAGCATGGTTATTATCAAAAGGAATTTCCCGATACCGTTTAATCCTGCGGTTGCCCCCATCGAGAGACCCACCGTTCCGAAAGCTGATACTACTTCAAAAAGGTAAGAAGTAAAACGGTTCGCGTTTTGAACCTCCCCGTGCCCGAAGTGGTCTGACATGAGCAGAAGAAAAAAAACAAGAATGACAAAGGTTATTGAAAGGAGGAATATCGAGACACTTTTTGAGATACTCTCTTTTCCGAGACTTTTCTTGAACACGTTGACAGTGGTGTTTCCCCTGATCCGGTTTTTTACCAGTGTAAAAAGAAGAAAGAAGGTTGTTGTTTTTATCCCACCGCCGCATGAGCCGGGGGATGCCCCTATGAACATGAGCAGAACTAGAAGTAATGCCGCGCTGTCGCTCAATAAAGAAATGTCGACAGTGTTGAATCCGGCTGTTCGGCTTGTGATTGATTGAAAGAAGGATGCGAGAATACTCCCCATAAGGGACAAACCTTTAAGGGAGCTGTCGGGTTCCATTAAAAAGAAAAGGAGAGTCCCGGAGACAATAAGAATAAAGGTGGTTATAAGAACTGATTTTGTCTGAACCGATATCTTGACTCTTTTTCCTCTTTTTTTAAAGGCAATGGTGTAAATTTCAAATACAACCGGGAAACCTATTCCTCCCAGCACAATAAGTCCGCATATCGTGAAGTTTAGAAGATAAGATCCCGTGTAATTCATCAGGCTGTTGTTAAAAAGGGCAAAACCGGCATTGCAGAAAGCTGAAACAGAGTGAAAAACAGCCATATAGAGAGCCTTTAACACCGGGAATTCCCTGATCCAGTGAAAAAAGAGAAGAAGGGCTCCCGCTCCTTCGATAAGAATGGTGAAGACTAATATGGATTTGATAAGCCGGTATATATCTTTTCTCGGGGTATGAGCGAATGTCTCCTGCATTGCCATTCTCTGTCTGAATGATACTATTTTCCCCAGGAACTGGAACAATACGACCGAAACGGTCATTATGCCGAGGCCGCCCAGCTGGATCAGAATAAGTATGACCGTCTGCCCGAAAATCGTAAAATAGGTCCCTGTATCGAGAACAGTAAGGCCTGTGACGCATACGGCGGAGGTTGAGGTAAAGAGGGCGTCCATAAAAGAGATATTCCCGGAAGTTGTCGAGAAAGGGAGCATGAGCAGAACCGTGCCTGCTATCATTGCGGCTATAAAACTGAACAGAAGAAAAGAAGCCGGGCTCAATCTCCTTAATCTGTTTAATATGCGATTGCTCATAAAGGATATATAAGATGTATAAGCATGAAAGGTGAACAGTAATAATGATAAGTGTGGTCGGGACGACTGGATTTGAACCAGCGACCCCAGCGTCCCGAACGCTGTGCTCTACCAGGCTGAGCCACGTCCCGACTTACAGGTTGTCCTATTTATTCCAGTATTATCTTGTTGTCAATAGAGTTTGTGCCTTTGCTGCCTCCTGTTTTCAGGTTTCAGGTTTCTGGTCTCTGGTTGTCTGTTATGGCTTTTATAACACAACGCTCAACACTCGACACAGATCTTCACTTTTCCCTCTTATTTTTTACTTTTCATTGGGTTTTTAATCAGAATCGTTTCATCTCTTCCAGGCCCTACCGAAACAATATTAATTGGTATTTCAGCAAGTTTCTCAATCTTTCTTAAATAATTTCTTGTTGTTTCAGGAAGCTCTTTAAGGCTCCGCATTCCGGATATATCGTCATCCCATCCGGCCATTTCTTCGTAAACGGGTTTACATTTGTAGAGGATCTTGAGTGAAGCCGGAAAATCTATTATCGATTTTCCGTTATATTCATAACCTGTGCATATCTTAAGAGTTTTAACTCCTCCGAGAACATCAAGTTTAGTTATGGCAAGCCCGGTTAAACTGTTCAATCTTACCGCATTTCGCAGAAGAACAGTATCAATCCATCCGCATCTTCTCTTTCTTCCTGTAGTCGCGCCGAATTCGGCTCCTTTTTTCTGTATGTAATCACCTGTTTCATCGAGCAGTTCGGAAGGGAAGGGGCCTTCACCGACTCTTGTAGTATAAGCCTTGACAATCCCGACTATACCTGTGATCTCTTTCGGTCCTGTGCCTGAGCCGCAGCAGGCATTACCGGCAACCGTGTTGGATGATGTCACATACGGGTAAGTTCCGTGGTCGATATCGAGATGGGTTCCCTGGGCTCCTTCGAAAAGTACATGTTTTCCTTTCTTCATGGCAGTGTGGATAAAAACAGAAATGTTTGTGATATAGGGAGTAAGACGTCCGGAGTATGAAGAGTATTCCTTTATTATATTCTCCGCATCGAGAGCTTTACAGGAAAGATATTTTTCAAGCATGAAATTCTTTTCCGGAAGCACGGACAGCAGTCTTTCCCGAAAAACTTCAGGGTCGACAAGTTCGGCAAAACGTATTCCTCTTCTTGATGCCTTGTCATCGTAGCATGGACCGATCCCGCGCCCGGTTGTTCCTATCTTGTTTTTTCCCTTCAAGCTTTCGGATGCCACGTCAATATTCTTATGATAAGGCATTATGACATGAGCTTTTTCACATATCATGAGATTGCCGGGATCAACCCGCACCCCTTTTTCTTTAAGATAATCTATCTCATCAAGAAGCACTTTAGGGTCTACGACAACACCGTTCCCTATTATGCAGATTTTTTTCTGCAGAATGCCGGAAGGGACCAGGTGGCTGATGAATTTTTCTCCGTTTACTACCATTGTATGGCCGGCATTGTTCCCACCTTGAAACCGGACAACAATATCGGCATATTCGGCAAGCAGATCGACTATTTTACCTTTCCCCTCATCTCCCCATTGAGTCCCGACAATTACTATATTTGCCATGGAATTTACTCCTTTCTTAAGCCTGATCATGCTCCGTTAATTCAACATGTAAAACTTAAAACCGATTTTTCTACCTCTTCCATTATTCACTACCCGCGTTTCTTTTTAAAAAACTCCTGAATCAGACTCCTGCATTCTTCTTCACAAATGCCTGATATTATCCTGGTTCTGTGATTCAGCCGTTTGTCTTCCGCAAAGTTATAGAGGGAGCCTGCCGCCCCTCCTTTGGGATCATATGTCCCAAAAACCACTCTTTTTATTCTTGAATTGATTACTGCGCCCATGCACATGATACATGGTTCAATCGTTACATAAAGATTTGTTTCCAATAGCCTGTAATTATTTACTATAACACCGGCTTCTCTCAAAACAAGAATTTCTGCGTGTGCCGAAGGATCGCAAAGGGATATTGTCCTGTTATGCGCAGATGAAATGACTTCTCCATTTTCAGCAACGAGTATTGCACCTATAGGAACTTCGCCATTTTGTCCAGCCTTTTTTGCTTCACCTATGGCCAGCTTCATATACTCTTCATGAGATTTCTTATTCATTTTTTCCACTGTTAACTGTTTGGTTTGAGCCTTAGCGCCTCTCTTCTTTTGACACTTGTTCCTTTTTTTCCGTTGACAATATCATGACTATATTCTATTAACAGCCCAAATTTCAAATCAATTCATTTTGCGCCCGTAGCTCAGTTGGATAGAGTGCCGGACTACGAATCCGTAGGCCGCAGGTTCGAATCCTGCCGGGCGCGCCAGTATGCAAAAAAGGGCTGTCCCCAGCCCTTTTTTTTGCTACATATAAAGCACTGATGTTTCTTGCAAAGATTCCGTATGTGTTATATTGGTTAACGTTAATAGGTTGAAAATATTTCATCTCATTATTTTTTTGAGAAAGTGAAACCATATTTTTATGAAAACAGCTTTGATAACCGGAATAACAGGACAGGACGGAGCATACCTTGCGGAATTGCTTCTTAAAAAGGGATACACGGTTCACGGGATAAAACGGAGAGCCTCTTCGTTCAATACCAAAAGGGTTGACCATTTATACAGGGATCCCCATGAAGAGGATGTGAGGTTTTTCATGCACTACGGAGACATGACCGATTCGGCCAATCTTATCCGTATTGTCCAGGAGGTCCGGCCTGACGAGATATACAATCTCGCAGCCCAGAGCCATGTCCAGGTATCATTTGAAACTCCTGAATATACAGCTAATACTGATGCTATTGGGGCCCTTAGAGTTCTTGAAGCGATAAGAATCCTCGGTCTTGAAAAGAAAACCCGTTTCTACCAGGCTTCATCCAGTGAGTTGTTCGGAAAAGTTCAGGAAGTTCCTCAAACCGAACGAACACCCTTTTATCCCCGCTCGCCTTATGCCTGCGCCAAGCTCTATGCATACTGGTGTACCGTAAACTACCGGGAAGCATACGGCATGTTTGCATGTAACGGTATTCTCTTCAATCATGAGTCGCCGCTTCGGGGCGAAACCTTTGTTTCCCGCAAGATCACGAGGGCGGCGGCACGTATTGCACTCGGCCTTGAAAGCAAACTCTTTCTGGGAAATCTGAACGCCCTCAGGGACTGGGGCGATGCAAGAGACTTTGTGAGGGCGCAGTGGCTCATTTTACAGCAGAGGAAGCCGGATGATTATGTGATTGCGACCGGGGTGCAGCATTCCGTGAAGGCGCTTTGCGAATATTCGTTCAGGGTGGCGGGAATAGAGATAGAATGGAAAGGGAGCGGAGTAAAGGAAAAGGGGATTGTAACCGGCTTTGATCCGGATAAAATTTCGGCAAAAGCCGGCCCAAATCTTTCAGGAAACAGATTGAAAAAAGGTCAGCCGGTTGTTTTAGTCGATTCAAGATATTTCAGGCCTACGGAGGTGGATACTTTATTGGGTGACCCTTCCAGGGCGAAGAAAAAACTGGGATGGACTCCTGAAATTTCCTTTGAAGAGATGGTGGAGGAGATGGTTGTCAGTGATATTGAAGAAGCTACGCGTGAAGCCATCTGCAGAAGAAACGGCTTTATTACTCCGGCTTCTTTTGAAGCGAATATGTGAAAAAGTGAAGAGCGATGAATAAAAATTCGAAAATCTTTGTTGCCGGCCATAAAGGACTGGTCGGTTCCGCTTTTGTCAGGCGGCTTCAAAAAGAAGGCTGTTTGAACCTGATTTTACGCAGCCATGCTCAGCTTGACCTTGAAAGACAGGCTGAGGTTGAAGCTTTTTTCGAAAAAGAACGTCCTGAATATGTTTTCTTGGCCGCAGCAAAAGTCGGCGGTATTCATGCCAACAGCACATTTCCGGCGGAGTTTATTTATAACAATATCGCTATTCAGACAAACATAATCCATTCAGCCTGGAAAACAGGAGTAAAAAGGCTTCTCTTCCTCGGATCATCATGCATATATCCAAGGGAGTGTCCCCAGCCGATGAAGGAGGAGCATCTTTTAACCGGCCCGCTTGAGGCTACGAATGAGCCTTATGCCATTGCTAAGATCGCCGGCATCAAGATGTGCGAGGCATACAACCGGGAGTACGGCACAAGCTTTCTTGCCGCGATGCCGACAAATCTTTACGGTCCGAACGACAACTTCGATCTGGAGAACAGCCATGTCCTTCCGGCTCTCATCCGCAAATTCCATCTTGCCGTACTGTCTGCTGATGAAAAACATGACGAAATTAAAAAAGACGAGCGGATATACGGCTCCATACCCGGACACAAACCCGTCCTTCCGGTATCAGTTACCATCTGGGGTTCGGGTAAGCCGTTTCGTGAATTTCTTCATGTCGACGATCTTGCCGATGCGTGCGTGTTTCTGATGAACCTTGAAGAAAGATCATATGCTCCGCTGGTCGCGGCAGGTGGAACGCCCCTCGTTAATATAGGCTTCGGGAAAGATATAACCATAAAGGATCTTGCGGAGCTTGTCGGTAAAATCGTCGGTTTCATGGGAGAGATACGTTTTGATTCATCGAAACCGGACGGAACTTCGAGAAAACTCCTCGATGTTTCAAGAATGAAAGCCCTTGGATGGCAGCCGGCAACTTCACTTTCCGAAGGAATACGGAGCACTTACGAATTTTATTTGAAAAGATATGAAGAGTTATAACTTTTTAAAATTAATAAAAAGGCCCATGGAAATAATAATATGAAAGGAATAATTCTTGCGGGCGGTTCAGGCACACGACTCTACCCGGTTACTACCACCGTCTCGAAACAGCTTCTTCCTGTCTTCGACAAGCCTATGATCTATTACCCCATGTCGATCCTGATGCTTGCCGGAATCAGAGAAATACTTATCATCTCGACACCCCGCGATCTACCTTTATACAAAGAGCTTTTCGGTAACGGTTCACAACTGGGTTTAAATCTTTCTTATGCAGACCAGCCGAATCCCGGCGGCCTGGCCCAGGCCTTTATCATCGGAGAATCTTTTATAGGTCACGACAATGTATGCCTTATTCTCGGAGACAATATCTTCTACGGTTATGGCCTTTCCGGAATATTGGAGAAAGCGGTCAGGCTGGATGACGGCGCTCTTGTATTTGGATATTTCGTGAAAGATCCCGAGAGATACGGGGTCATCTCTTTTGATGATGACGGAAATGTTTTCGACATAGAGGAGAAGCCCCTTAAACCAAAATCGAACTATGCGGTAGCCGGCTTGTATTTTTATGATAACACCGTGCCGAAGATAGCGAAAGACCTGAAGCCGTCCGCCCGCGGAGAGCTGGAGATAACCGATCTCAACAAGGAATATCTTAAACTGGGCAAACTTAAGGTGGAACTGCTGGGCCGGGGTATAGCATGGCTTGATACCGGCACCCACGAAAGTCTTCTGGAAGCATGTAATTTCATAGCGACAATTGAACACCGCCAGGGTTTGAAGATCGCTTGCCTGGAAGAGATAGCCTTCAGCAGAGGTTATATTACAGAAGAACAGCTGATCAAACTTGCGCAGGCATTAAAAATGAATCATTACGGAGAATATTTAATCGATCTGATCTCGCGGAAAAGA
>CAZOEH010000013.1:0-19171 GCA_964578785.1 uncultured Desulfonema sp.
CCTATTTCAAGGAGTTTCTGATCCCTGTAAAATCTTTCCACATTGTACTCCTGCATCAGGCCATATCCTCCATGAAGCTGAACAGCATGATTGGCGCACATATACATTGCTTCAGAACAATATAATTTCGCCATAGCGGCTTCTTTTGAAAAAGGCAGGTTATTGTCTCGCAGCCAGCAGGCCTTGTAAAGAAGAAGGCGGGCACATTCAATTTCGACAGCCATATCGGCAAGTTTAAATGCGTTTACCTGAAAACGCGCAATCGGCTGACCAAATTGTTCTCTTTCATTGCTGTATTTGAGCGCCAAGTCAAAGCATCCCTGAGCCCCCCCAAGTCCCATTGCGCCTATTGATAGCCTTCCGCCGTCAAGTGTCTGCATCATCTGGTAAAATCCCTGCCCCCTTGGCCCTAAAAGATTTTCCTTCGGAACCCTGCAATCTTCAAAATAGAGTTCGCTCGTATTCGACGCCCTCCACATCATTTTATCATGCATCACTTTTGGTGTATAACCTCTCGTTCCGGCCTCCACCAGGATGCATGAAAGCTCCGGCCTGCCGTCATCCCTGGTGCCTGTCCGGCAAAGGACTGTCGATCCTGCTGAGATATTGGTAGACGCATTCGTAATGAAAATTTTGCTGCCGTTAATCACCCATTCATTTCCATCCAGCACAGCCGTTGTCTTGGAATTTGCAGCATCCGAACCGGCATTTGCTTCAGTCAAACCAAATCCCCAGAGAGTCTCACCTTTGCAAAGCTTGGGAAGATACTTCTTTTTCTGTTCCTCGTTTCCGAAATAATATAACGGCCCGATACCAAGTGAATTTTCGGCGGCAACTGTTGCTGCATGCGATCCGTCGATTCTTGCAATCTCTTCAACCGCAATTATATATGAAAGATAATCCATTGCCTGTCCGCCGTATTTATCCGAAACGAAAACACCGAAAAGACCTAGCTCTGCCATCTTATGCATAGTTTCGTAGGAAAATTCTTCTTTTTTGTCAAGCTCTCTTGCTACGGGCCTGATTTCATTTTCTGCAAATTTTCTGACTGAATCGCGTAAAATTTCATGGTCTGTTGATAGGCTGAAATCCATAGTACTTTCCTTTCTGATATTGCGATTTATGTTTTTTCTTATATTTAATATAAAAATATTATCAAAAATGATTAAATAACTGATTTTAGTAAAACTTCAATCAGAATTTATCGTAAGAAATCATGTCAGGATCAACGCCAAGTTCATTTAACATTTTGATAACTGAATCTATCATTGCCGGCGGACCACAAAGATAATATTCGATTTCGGTGGGATCATTATGTGATATCAAATAATTATCATATAGACACTTGTGAATGAATCCGGTCAGTCCTCTCCACTTGTCTTCAGTCTGTGGCTCGGAAAGAGCAACATGATATTTAAAATTATCGCAGTTTCTTTCAAGTTCTCTGAATTCATCATCATAAAACATTTCCTGTTTTGATCTTGCGCCATACCAGAAGGTTATTTTTCTTTTCGTATTAACTGTCAGAAGCTGATGGAATATATGGGAGCGCATCGGCGCCATTCCGGCTCCACCGCCGACAAAACACATCTCCCTGCCGGTCTCTTTTACAAAAAACTCGCCGTATGGACCGCTCAGAACGACCTTTTCTGCGGGTTTCAGATTAAATATGTAAGAAGAGGCTATTCCGGGTGCAACGCCTTTGGCTCCAGGAGGAGGTGTGGCGATTCTTATCGTGAATCTCAACTCGTTTCTTTCCGATGGCGGATTTGCCAGAGAATAAGCCCTGTATACCAGCTCTTGAGAGATCGCTTTTAAATTCCATAGGTTATATTTTTCCCATGAAGCTATGTACCTGTCGGCAATGTTAAATTCCATATAAGAAAGATCATACTCGGGAATATCAATCTGAACATAAGCTCCTGCCTTAAAATTCAGCTCTTCGCCCTGATCAAGCCTAAGAATTAATTCCTTAATGAAAGTTGCCACATTCTCATTTGACACAACCGTTGCATTATATTTTTTTATGCTGAAAATATCTTCCGGAATAAGTATTTTCAGATTCTTTTTTACTTTCATCTGGCATGCGAGGCGAATATTTTTGCCTTGTTCTTTCCTGCTGATATGAGTTAGCTCGGTAGGTAAAATCTCCCCTCCACCCTCTTCAACAACACACTTGCATGTCCCACAGGTTCCTTTCCCTCCGCAGGCTGAAGGAAGAAATATTCCTGACCCGGTAAGAACGGACAAAAGGGAATTGCCCCGCTGAGTACGGATCCCTTTCTCCTTGTCATTGTTGATAATAACAATGCAGTCTCCTTTTTCTACAACCTTTGCCTCAACAAGCAAAATTATACAGACCAGGGTTAATATGACAAAGGAGAAAGCTGTCAGGCTGATAACATATATCAATTCTATGTTCCTACATTGTAATACCGGAAAAAAGCATAAACGCCATAGCCATAAGACCGGTTGAAATCATGGTTATACCGAAACCCTCAAGCCCTTCAGGCACGTTTGCATATCTCAGTTTTTTTCTTATTGCTGCCATCGAAACTATGGCTATCATCCATCCGAGCCCAGAACCTGTGCCGTATACTATTGATTCAATTAAATTATAATCGCGTTCAACCATAAAAAGGGCGACGCCCAGTATTGCACAGTTTACTGCAATGAGGGGAAGAAAAACTCCGAGAGAAGAATAAAGTAACGGAGAAAACCTGTCGATTATCATTTCAACAGCCTGAACTATTGCAGCAACCACTGCGATGAAAGTTACGAGTTTCAAAAAACTCAAATCAACGCCCGGGAAACCGGCCCATGCAAGGGCGCCCGGAGCCAGTAGATATTGGTAAACCAGCCAGTTTACCGGTGTTGTCACGGCAAGCACAAACGTCACTGCAAGGCCAAGGCCTACCGATGCCTCCATGTTTTTTGAAACCGACAGGAACGAACACATTCCGAGAAAATACGCGAGCAGAATATTACCGACAAAAATTGAATTAATGAATATGCTTATTATATTATCCATGATTTTGCGCCTTATATTTCCTTAAACACACATACCAGGAACGAGCACAACGAAGCATGAGAATTCAGGGGCGAGGAGTCAGTATCCAGAATAAACACGGTATTATTTTTCTTCTGTATTCTGCATTCTGACTTCTGTATTCTCATATCAATAATAACTATTTTATTTTTTAAGCAGAGTTCTCTGAAGCCATACAAACAAACCGATAATTATGAAAGCAGCAGGTGCGAGCAGCATAAATCCCATATTTTCATACCCGGACAGATAGAATACCCGGGGAACCACATCAAAACCTAAAAGCTTGCCTGATCCCAAAAGCTCTCTTATGAACGCAACTGCTATAAGAACAGATCCATACCCGACTCCATTGCCAATTCCATCAAGAAAGGAAAGAATCGGGGGGTTTGCAAGGGCAAAACTTTCAGCACGACCCATGACTATGCAGTTTGTAATAATCAATCCTACGAATACTGAAAGCTGCTTGCTGATATCATACATGAAAGCCTTGAGAAGTTCGTCTGCTATTATAACCAATGTTGCTACAATGCAAAGTTCGGCGATAATACGTATGTTCCGGGGAATTACATTTCGCAAGACTGATACCGCCAAATTTGAAAAAGCTACAACCAATGTCAGTGATATAGCCATTACAATAGCAGTCTTAAGCTGAACGGTTACTGCAAGAGAAGAACATATCCCAAGAATCTGAACCATTATGGGATTGTTTTTCCAGAGAGGATCCAAAATGACTTTCAAGGTTTTAGACTCTGTTTTTTTCATAATTATTTCACATTAATTGCTCCCGGCAGAGAAATCTTTACATAGAAACGCATATCGAAGGAAAATGAAAAGATTTTTAATTTCCAGTGCTATTATTTCCCGGAATCTCCTTAAACATATTTTGCCTGAACTTGACAGAAACAGACTCATACTCTTTCAGTATATCTTTCATGCTTGCCGAAAGAAACTTTCCGGTCAAAGTTGCTCCGCTTATCCCGTCTACAAAATTGACCCGGAGATCTTCTTGAACCACATCCTTTACAGCCCCGCGTGCAATAGATATTGAAACAAATTTACCTTCCTTGTTTACAATCTTTTTTCCCTTAAAGTTCCTCTGAAACCAGCTTCTTTCAATTTCACCTCCAAGTCCGGGTGTTTCGGAATGTTTGTAAACTGTAAAGCCGGATATTGTCGATCCATCCTTGTTTATAGCCAGGTAACCGTTGATTTTTCCCCAAAGCCCTTGTGCATTTATCGGAACTATATAAGCTTCAATCTCATGCTCCTTTATATATAAATAAATTGGCAGATCCTTTTCTCCTCTTTCCGTTTCTTTAACAATTCTTCCTGAAGGATCCACCCAGAGAGATTTGATTTTTTCAGAATACAGCTTTTCAATATATTCAGGTTTTATACTGTCCTGTTCATTAATGAGTCCGGCAGACCTTAAAAGATTTTTTTGCCGGTCGAGATTAATATTACGAAGCTGATAGCCTTTAAGCCCGCTTGAAGCCATTGTCAGAAGAAGGCTGCACGCGATGCACAAGGCTATTGCAAAGAATACCGATTTATAATTGTTAGACATTCGGGATCCTTTTTTTCAGACGCAATTTTATTTCGATATAATCTAAAAGCGGCGAAAAAAGGTTCATAAAAAGAATTGCCATCATTATACCTTCTGCAAAAGCAGGGTTGAAAACACGTATTAATACCGTAAGTACTCCTATAGCAAAGCCATAAATCCATTTTACATTCTCCATACCGGGCGCACTGACTGGATCGGTTGCCATAAATGATATGCCAAAGGCAAAACCTCCCATGACAAGATGATAGAACGGGTTTAAAGACCACCACGCCGCAGAAGATTCGCCAGCAACCAAATTCAACAAATACCCGGTTGAAAGAACTCCGATTACTCCCCCAAATATAATTCTATAACTTGCAACACCTGCAACCATCAGAAAGACAGCGCCGGCAATGCACAACATGGCGGAAGTTTCACCAATACTTCCGGGATATGTCCCTGTAAAAAGCCTGAAAAAACTATAACCCTTCTTCACTAATAGAACTTCAATATTTTCATTGGTTCCGGCAAGCGCCGAAACAGCCAGTGGTGTGGCTCCGCTGACAATGTCAACAGTCTGATCTTTTAGTTTACTGACTACAGTCCAGACTGAATCTCCTGTCATTTTCGCAGGGTAAGCAAAAAAAAGAAATGCTCTTCCGGTTAAAGCCGGATTTAATAAGTTTCTTCCCGTCCCGCCGAAAATTTCCTTTCCGATAACTACTCCGAAAGAAATACCCAACGCAGCCTGCCAGAGAGGCACTGTCGGAGGAAGAGTCATAGGAAATAAAAGCCCTGTCACAAGAAAGCCTTCGCTTATTTTATGGTTTCTTACGGAGGAAAATAGTATTTCCCAAAAGAATCCAACCGAATATGAAACCAAAACAAGCGGGAGGACTATGATAAGACCTTTTGAAAAAGCGGCCCAAAAACCAAGAGAAAGACCCGATACCAAATTCGATTGATATCCCGCATTGTATATACCGAAAAAAAAGGTCGGGAGAAGAGCAATTACGACAAAGCTCATGAAACGCTTAAGGTCTATACTGTCGCGAACATGAGGACGGCCTTTCGTCACATTTTCAGGAGTAAAGAAGAAAGCTTCAAGAGCCTCAAAAAGAGGATACATACGCTTCAGTTTTCCGCTGCTCAGAAAATGCTTTCTGTTATTATCAAAAGCTTTTTTTATTTTATCAAAAAACATGTCAGGCCTTATCCTTATAATATGCCTGTTTAGCGTTTTTCAAAAAACCACACAGGTCTATTTTGGAAGTGCAAACATATGAACACAATCCGCATTCAACACAATCAAGCATACCGTGCGAAAGAGCTTCCTCAATGTCGGCAGCAACAACACTTTTGAAAGCGAATTGCGGGAGAATATCGACAGGACAAACTTGTGCACAGGCACCGCAGTTCACACACGCTCTTTCTTCTCCGTGCATGCTACAGTCTGTTTGAAGAGGAAACGGATTGAAGTATGATAAAAATGTCTTCGAATAACTCGGTTTTTCATATCCTGCCCTTAAAAAGCCAAAAAGCTCTGATTTTCCTCCTTCAGGGATTATGGAAACGGATGTTTCATAAAGGCCAAGAAAGGATTCTTTTGATGAGTCATAACCCCTGAATATACCGCCGGCAACCAGCCGGGCCTTATTTCCATCCGCAATTCGGCCTTCAATGAGATCATTTACCGGCACACCAATCCTTGTGTTAAAATGCATTCTTTGTTTCGCCAGACTTCCCGCAAGAGCAACAGTTCTTTTTACAGGGTATCTTCCTGTTGAAAAAAAACTGCCTACAAGGAGAACATCCTGGCCGTTGATATACCACGGGCGGTTTTCAGAAGGATCCTTTCTTATGTAATGCATCAGTACGCCCGGATCATCAGCAGGATAACTTCCTGAAAACTTGTGCGTTACAAGGTTATCTTTCATATCCACATTAATAAAATCTTTTGATGAATAGATATACAGGTTCTTTGCAAGGTTTTTCAAAATGAATATGCCTTTTTCGAAAAGATCATTTTCTTCTTTGAGATAGACTCGGGGATCCGGCTGAAACGGCTCCTTGTTACCTATACTTACAATCAGGGCATGAGGAATAAAATCCGGCGAAGCGATATCTCTGAATGGAAGTTCTCTGATAAACGGCCATATTCCGCCATTCATCATTGATTGTATTATATCCTCTCTGTTGAATTTTTTATTTTCGGAGAATTTATTTATATCAAACTCGACATGCTCTTCTTTACTATCAAGCTTTATTATTATTTCTTTAATGACACGTCTCGGGCCAAAATTTATTTTTTCAATTTTTCCGCCGCCCGGGGAAAGAAACTTTATGTCAGGATTTCTTTTATCAATAAAAAGTGTCGATCCAATCCTGACCCTGTCGTCCTGTGCAACTAAAAGCCTTGGTTTTATATAAGGTATAATTTCAGGAAGAAATGCTACAGAAACAGGTTTATTCAGTTTCGCCAGCTCAGGCATGGGAGAACCTTCAATATTTATATCGAACCCCTTTTTTATATTAAGCAGAAGCATATAACCCCTTATATCCGTATATTTTTTTATTAGCATACATAAAGCTAATTTTCAACATACCGGTTAGCATAATATTATTTGATTTCCTTCTTGACTTTTAACACGACAAATCTCATTTTCTTGTGTAAATAACATGATCGGAACAACTCTTTAACAAATAAACAGGAGGACGATATGGCGGAAATTGTAAAAAAACAAATTTGTAAATGTGAACATTGTGGAAACGAAGCCGAAATGGTGATTACCTGTTCACTACAGGCACCAAATGAAAACTCTTCAATAAAGGAGAAGAAGGCTCCTGAAAAAATCAAGGGAACAGCGACCTGTTCCAATTGCGGTAATGAAGCTGACATGTGGCTCGATCTCTAATTGCTCAATTCGTGAAAAAGTGAAATATAAGGCTTTTCACGAGTCCATTGTAGCGGACGTACCAGATAATTTGCCTGATTAAAGTTAGAATCGGTTGTATCTTTTTGCTGCTGATTCAGTATGTATTTATTTATAATCATTGAAAATAAAAGCTTGTTATGCGATAAACAGCTTTAGTTGCATTTATTATAATTTATTCAAAACCGGAGATCAAAAATTGCTGAAAAGGCAAAACCACAGAATGACACGTCAGCGGAAGGTGATTCTGGAAGAGCTGAAAAAAGTTAAAACCCATCCGGGAGCTGATGAAATTTATGTCATGGTACGCAAGCGTCTTCCGCGTATCAGTCTTGGAACAGTTTACCGGAATCTGGTAGTTCTCTCTGAATTGAAAGAAATTCAAACAATAGAACATGTCGGCACTCTCAAGCGGTTTGACGGAACGCCTGAGAACCATTATCATATAGGATGTGTAAAATGCGGCCGCCTCGATGACGCACCATTGGAAATTGAAACCTATCTTGACAAAAAGATAAGACGGTATACTGACTATGAAATTATAGGGCACAGGCTGGGGTTTATCGGCCTTTGCCCTGAATGCGCAAAATGCCGTCTATAAAATAATCATCCAACAGCGTTATAACCATCAGTTTGAAAGGATATCAAATGGAAAACAAGAAACGGGATGAAGTTGAAGCTTTGTGCCCCGAATGCGGACATGCTTTTAAAACTTTTGTGGACAGGCTTCTTCATGATGATAAAAGCAAAAATAAACAAACTGTAGATTGTCCGGTCTGCGGCTGTGGAGACTGTAAAATAGGAAAATAGATTTTGCAGATTTAAGAAAAGCGCCAATAATACCTTCCAACATTCAGACGGCAAAGCAAAAAACTTCCATATTAGACGGCCTTCAGCGGAGTGAATGGCTTTTTTACGATTCCTTTAAGTTTCTTTGTCAGATAAAAACATATCCGGAGAAAACCGATGTGAAAATTTTAAGAATTCTGACAGTTATTGCTATAGTTGCAGTTCTTTCAGTATTTGCAGGCGGTTATCTTTATTATGCATCATTGCGGGAAGCTGCCTATAAAAAAATCGAAAGAATGAACTACTCTTATGCTCTCGCAACAAAAAATCATATCGATTCATTTCTGACAAGAAATCTGGAAGCGGTAAGAGCTATGGCAAGCTCGGAGGAATTTATTGCGGCCTTAAAAAATCCCGGGGAAACCTCTGTAGAAGATGTAAACACAGTGTTGGATAATTTCAGGGAAGCTTTTGGGGTAAGCGTATGTTATCTTATGGACGCAAAGGGCACCACAATAGCATCCTCAAACCGTGATACCTCATCAAGCTTTGTCGGGAAAAACTACTCTTTCCGCCCTTATTTCAAAAAGGCGATCAACGGACCACAGACTGTATACATGGCAGTAGGGGTAACTTCAAGTGAAAGGGGCGTATACGTCAGTTATCCTGTATATATTCAAAAGAGTGATGAACCCGGCGGTGTTGCGGTAATGAAATTGAATATAGACATTCTTGAAAAAGCACTCTCATCTGATATTGAAGGAATCTGGCTCCTAACCGCCCCGGAAGGAGTTATTTTTGCGTCAAATTTCAAAGAATGGATAAACTCTCTTTTATGGAAAGTTTCCGAATCTGATATTTCAAATATCGCGAAAACAAAGCAATTCGGAAAAGGACCATGGGAATGGACGGGACTAGAACCTGCCGAAAACACCAGCCACCTGGTTGACAAATCAGGGAAAACATTTTTTTTCACAAAAATTGCAATAGACAATTATCCGGAATGGAATATCATTTACCTGACAAGCACCAAGTCTGCCTTAACAAGCTTTTCAGCTCCATTTACCGAAAAAAGCGGCTTTATAATCCTGATCCTCTGCTTTTTCACCGGCTCATCGGTATTTTTCCTTTTAAGAAAAGCCGGCCGGGAAATTGCTGAAAAGAAAAAGCTCGAAGATGAATTGACTGAAAGCGAGAGGAAACTTTCAACGCTTATGGATAACCTTCCCGGAATGGCATACAGATGCGCAAATGACAAAGACTGGACCATGCTCTTTGTCAGCAAAGGATGTGTCAGACTGACCGGCTACCAGACTAATGATTTGATAGGAAATAACAAAATTGCCTTTAATGATATTATTCATCCGGACGACCGGGAAAACGTATGGAGTAATATTCAGTATTATATCTCTGAAAAAAAGCGCTATCAGCTTGTTTACAAAATTATAACAGCTTTTGGCGAAATAAAATGGGTGCATGAGCAGGGAACCGGAGTTTACTCGGCTGAAGGCAACCTGATGTTTTTGGAAGGATTTATAGGCGACATTACAAAAAGAATAAAAGCCGATGAAGAGATTAAAAAGGCTAAAGAAGCAGCCGAATCGGCAAACATCGCAAAAAGTGAATTTTTGGCAAATATGAGCCACGAGATAAGGACGCCGTTAAACGGAGTGATCGGCTTTACGGATATGCTTCTTGATTCCAGCCTGACGGAAGCCCAGGTCGATCTTGCAGGAATGATAAAGAAAAGCGGTGAAGCTCTTCTTGCCCTTGTAAATCAAATTCTGGATTTTTCAAAGATAGAGGCCGGGGAACTCGATATTGAAGAGATAGATTTTGATCCTGAACTTATCGCATATGATGTATGCGAGCTGATAAAACCCAAAATAGGTGTTAAACAGATCGAGATACTCTGTCATATAGGAGACAATCTGTGCTCCAACGTCAAAGGGGATCCGCTCCGTTTCAGGCAGGTTCTGACCAACCTTATGGGGAATGCGCCGAAATTTACCGAATCGGGCGAAATTGAACTTTCTCTTGATATTGAAGAAGAAAAAGATCAACTCATAAAACTTCATGCTGTCATAAGAGATACAGGCATTGGTATCCCGGAAGACAAATTGTCAGTTATTTTTGAGCCGTTCAGGCAGGCGGATGGTTCTGTTACGCGTAAATACGGCGGAACAGGACTAGGTTTGTCTATATGCAAAAAAATATCGAATCTGATGGGCGGAGATGTGTGGATAGAGAGCAAACCAGGGAGAGGAAGCGTATTTCATTTTACGGCATGGTTTAAAAAAGCGGAAGCCAAAATGTCAAAAAGAGTCGCCCCCATCTCTCTTGCAGGCAAAAGAGTCCTCATATTAGACGACAACAGGGCCAATCTGGATATACTAAAACATGTTCTGGAATCGGCCGGCATGCAGGCTGTCCTGCTGATGAACGGAAATAACGTTCTGCCCGCTTTGGAAAAGTCATCCGCATCAAAGGAGCCTTTTGATCTTTTTTTAAGCGATATTCAGATGCCTGGGATCAGTGGATACGAAGTTGCACAAAAGATTCGCGAGGCCGGAGGGAAATTTTCAGGGCTTTCGGTTATTGCTCTCTCATCTCTTGTAGAGCGTGATGCAAAAAAATGTGAAACAGCCGGATTTGACGGGTTTCTCAGTAAGCCTATCAGAAGAGATAAACTTTTTCAGATGATGGAAAGAGTTATGGCATTGAAAAAGGGGGAAAAAACCGACGATTCGGCAACAGAACATAAAATAATGACTCAGTATTCTTTAAAAGAAGAGCTCAAGCGTTCTATCAGAATACTTCTTGCCGAAGACAATCCTGTCAACCAGAAACTTGCCAGCATGATGCTTGTCAAAGCAGGCTATCAGGTTGAAATTGCAGAAAACGGAGCGGTAGCAGTTGAAAAATATTCGGCATCTCCCGATACTTTCGATCTGATATTCATGGATGTTCAGATGCCGACGATGGACGGTATGGAAGCCACGAAGATAATAAGGAAAAAAGGATTTACGGATATTCCGATTATTGCGATGACGGCCCATGCCATCAAAGGCTACAGGGACGAGTGCCTGGAAGCAGGCATGGACGATTATGTGACAAAGCCCATAAAAAGGGAGCTTGTTTTTGAGATTCTGGAAAAATATGTTTTCACCAGAAAGAACTAGTTTTCTGATTGGATATGCGTTTACTGTTTCGATTTAAATATTTGACACGGAGGTAACATATGGAAAAAAGGAATTTCATTATACCGGCTATATCCTGCGGCCACTGTGTGATGGCTATAAAAAACGAATTATCTGAACTTGCGGGCATAAAAAAGGTTGAAGGCGATCCCCAAAGCAAAAGCATAACAGTGGAATGGGAGATGCCTGCGACCCTAGATAAAATATTGAACACCTTAAAGCAGATCAACTATCCGGCACAGTGATATTGTGTGATTTTTCACTTAGCCGGTTAATATAATTATTGATGTTCTCCTCTGCCGGCAGTGGTCCGCCAGAGGCGGATTCGTCCGTAGGGAGCAGAGTCCATTTTTTATTTCACTAGCTAACTCCGCCGCAAACAGTCGTAAATGCGATAGCTGTTTCGGTTCAACATAAGGACATAAATGTTATGCCAGAGCAGAAGCTTGTTTTGCCTGTTGCCGGGATGACCTGCGCAAATTGTGCTGCTAACATCGAAAGAGGATTGAAAAAAATAATTGGGCTAAAAGATGTGTCGGTAAGTTTTGCTTCCGAGCAGGTTTCGGTTACATATGAAACCGAAAAAATATCATTAAGGGATATTTCAGACAAGATTAACAGCCTGGGTTACAGGGTTATTACAAATAAAGTCGAACTTCCGGTTACAGGGATGACGTGCGCTAACTGCGCTATGAACATTGAAAGGGCTTTAAACAGAAAAGTTCCGGGAGTTCTGAAGGCTGCAGTAAATTTTGCAACAGAACGCGTTTTTGTTGAATATATTTCCACCATAACTTCTGCCGAAAATATTATCTCTGCAATAAAAAAGGCCGGCTACGGATCAATACTTCCTGATGCATCATCCGATGAAAAGGACTATGAACTTGAAGCCCGCAATGCCGAAATAAAAAACCAGACAAGGAAATTTTTTACAGGACTTCTGTTTACGATCCCTCTTTTTATAATAAGCATGGCGCGGGATTTTCATCTGATCGGGATGTGGAGCCATGCTTCGTGGGTAAACTGGTTCTTTTTTGCTCTTGCTACCCCGGTCCAGTTTTACACCGGATGGGACTATTATGTCGGTGGATACAAAAGCCTTAAAAATAAAAGCGCAAACATGGATGTACTTGTTGCAATGGGATCGTCTGTCGCTTACTTCTATTCGTTTGCGGTTCTTATATTTCCTGTTCACGGCGGACATGTCTACTTTGAAACATCTGCCGTAATCATAACACTTATAAAACTGGGCAAAATGCTCGAATCCCGCACAAAGGGAAAAACGGGCGGGGCAATAAGAAAGCTGATGGGGCTTTCACCAAAAACCGCAACAATAATCGAGGATGGAACAGAAAAGATAATTCCGCTGAGCGCAGTTAAAGCAGGAGATATTATAGTTGTAAGACCCGGAGAAAAAATTCCGGTTGACGGTATTGTAACAGAGGGTAATTCGTCTGTTGATGAATCGATGCTGACCGGTGAACCGATGCCGGTCGACAAGCGCGACGGCAGCACGGTTACAGGAGGAACCATCAATGTGGAAGGTTTGCTGAGATTCAGGGCAACACGAGTCGGAAAGGATACGGCGCTATCCCAGATAATACGGCTTGTGCAGGAAGCGCAGGGTAGCAAGGCGCCGATCCAGGCTGTCGCAGACCGTGTTGCTTCCGTTTTTGTTCCTTTTGTACTCGTATCAGCATTAATAACCTTTGTAATATGGTGGTGGGCCGGGGGTGATTTCATACCGGCCATGATAAGGTTTGTGGCCGTGCTTGTTATTGCCTGCCCCTGCGCTCTTGGACTTGCAACACCGACGGCAATAATGGCCGGAACCGGTAAGGGAGCTGAAAATGGAATTCTTTTTAAAAACAGCAAGGCGCTTGAGACGGCTTCACTGCTTGATACGATCGTTTTAGACAAGACAGGAACCATCACAACAGGAAAACCTGCAGTTACAGATATCCTGACTTTTGAATCTGCATGCAAAAGCGAAAAAGAGCTTCTTCAAATCGCCGCTTCCGTTGAAAAAGGATCCGAACATCCAATCGGAAAAGCTATTGTCAATGAGGCAAGGCAGAGAGGGATTGAACTCTGTGAGCCGAAAGGATTCAGGGCTCTGGGAGGTCTCGGTGTTGAAGCCGATATTAATGGAAAATTCGCTATGGTGGGAAAACCCGGATGGTTTAAAACTCTGGGATTGGATATTGATAAGGCCGAAAATAAAATCCGCATGCTTCAGTCGGAAAGTAAAACAGTTATGCTTGTTGCTGTGGAAAATGAATTATTAGGATTGATTTCTGCGGCAGACCAGGTAAAAAAAGAGTCCGCTGAAGCGGTCATGCAACTCCAGGAACAGAATATCGAAGTGATTATGCTCACCGGCGATAATCTCATGACAGCAGAAACCATCGCATCAAATGTAAATATACACAAGGTTTTTGCCGAAGTTAAGCCGGATGAAAAATCCCTGAAAGTAAAAGAGCTTCAGGACGAGAGAAAGATGGTGGGAATGGTTGGAGACGGTATAAACGATGCGCCTGCCCTTGCTCAGGCCGATATCGGAATCGCCATAGGGACGGGCACGGATGTTGCTATTGAAACAGCGGATATTATACTTTCAGGTGGAAATCTGCTTGGCGTGCCAAAGGCCGTCAGACTCAGCAGGGCCACAATGAGGACAATAAAACAGAATCTCTTCTGGGCTTTTTTTTACAATATAATACTTATCCCGGTTGCAGCAGGAATTCTGCAGCCGTTTGATTTCTTTCCCGGCTTCTTGCGTCAGCTGCATCCGATACTTGCAGCGGGCGCAATGGCTTTCAGCAGTATTTCAGTAGTGGGGAACAGTCTGCGTCTTCAGCGCGCCAGGATAGAATAGGGCTTAATCCCCCTGCTTTGCCATATAATCATCATATAATTTTTCAAGCCCGAGTTTATGCTTGGCCTCCTCCTGGGCAAGAATTCTGAATAACTTAACGTGATCTCCGTTCTTGTTCTCGCGAGCCGCATCATTATAAAATTCGAGGGCTTTTTCTTCACGTTTCATGGCAATCAGTAAAATGTCCCTGTAATGCATACCCTTTTGATATTTCATTTCAACAATATAATTGCTCCGTTTCATATCAGGAATCCATTCAAGCTTATATCCGGAAAGCTTCCCCTTATCTGATAAAATACCTTCGAGCATTTTCTGGTGCTTTCTTTCTTCTTTGGCAAAATCTTTAAGCATATCTTTTGATCCTGAAAATATCTCCTGCCCGGCAACCTCCTCATAGAACGAAGCAGCTTCTTTTTCTTTTTCAATTGCATAATTTACAAGTTCCTCAAATGATCCGAATCTCATGACCTCCTCCTTTAAATTATGTAACGAATTACCAGATTAAATTTTTATCTGATCAAACTTATTATCCATCTGGGGAATCACTATTTATTGCAATATAATTACCTTCATGATACAAAGTAAAGATAAATTACAAAATGTTTTTTTAACACGAAATTATTACTGTTTAATACCTAACCCGTACAGCTTCACTTTTTTGGGTATACAGCATTTCCTTTTGCCGAATTAATTTCTGTAAGATACAGTTTTCAAAAAATTGCTTGCAAAGAAATTAACAGGAATTATTATCAGAAATATAATTTATCATTATCGATTTACGGAGTTAAATAATTGGCGCCTATATAAGACGCAAATTTTTGGTAAAAAAGCCGGAAAAGTAGCTTATGAATCATATCATGCTGTGCTCATCCAAAAGAACATTTTTAACTGCTTGGAGGGAATTATTAATTTTTGCGCTGTTTAAACTAAATCCATAAATACATCTTAACAATAACATCATATCTATCGGGAAAGGAGTTAAAATGGCAAAAAGACTTGAAATTTACAAATGTGAAGTCTGCGGGAATATCGTGGAGGTTTTACACGGGAGTATAGGACAGCTTGTATGTTGCGGAAAACCCATGAAACTTATGATTGAAAACACCGTTGATGCTTCAAAAGAAAAGCATGTTCCTGTGATGGAAAAAATTTCAGGAGGCATTAAAGTCAAAGTCGGAAGCGTTGCCCATCCGATGGAAGAAAAACATTATATCGAGTGGATCGAACTAATTGCAGACGGAAAGGTTTACCGTCAGTTTTTGAATCCGGGGCAGGCTCCTGAAGCCTTTTTTACTGTAGATGCCAAGGAGGTTACCGCCCGCGAATATTGCAACATTCATGGCCTGTGGAAAGCTTAAAGGGGGTAACATTATGTCAAGCTGGAAATGCAAGAATTGCGGTTATACACTTGAAGCCGAAGCACCGCCGGATCAATGTCCGTCGTGCAAGGAAAAATGTGAATTTCTCGATAACACATGTTATACGCCGGATTGTATAATTGAAGGAATTGATCCAAGAATTAAATAATAACGGAGCACTTTGAAAAATACACCTTAACCGTGTCGGAGCATGGGGTTTAAGATGAACCGTCCAAAATCCCGGCATGGTACGTGGGAAGTTGTTATGTGAAGGTCTCCGGTTTTCAGGTACCGAGGTTTCTGTTGTCAATACCAATGAAATATAAAGTGAAGGCGCTCTTAACGGATATGGTGCTTATGTGTTCGGATCGGCGACATATCATGGGGAGATGATGCAGGGCATGAAAAACTTTCTGTTTCTTGCCGAAAAAGCCGGTCTTGCAGAAAAAGCAGGAGGCGCTTTCGGATGGAGCGGCGAAGCGCCCGACCGTATCTTCGATACTATGAAAAATGTTTATAAGATGGATATGGAGAGCAGTTCTCTGAGGTTAAAATCAATTTCTCTGGGCGGGGGAATAAAGATGGCACAGGATTATGGCCGCGAATTGGCAAAAAAACTCGGCCTGTAAAATTTTAATCATTAATAATACGGAGGAGACTATGTCTACACCCCAGCACTGTCCTGGATATCAGCAATTCAAACACCTTGAGTCTTTTATGTGCAAATGCCCTTCATGCGGGAAAAAGATCGAAATTTTTTCTGATGAGTTTGATAAAAAACGCAAATGTAACACCTGTGGAAAAGATATCGATTTTACACAATGCACACTTGAGGGCAAAGCTTAAAAATCAGCTATCAGGAGGCGCTCATGGATTTAGTAATGCTATCACGCCTGCAGTTTGCAACAGCGACCATGTTCCATTTTCTGTTTGTTCCATTGACGCTCGGACTCTCTATTTTTATTGCCGTAATGGAAACAAAGTACGCCAGAACCGGTGACAAACATTACCTTTCCATGACTAAATTCTGGGGAAAGCTGTTTCTTATCAATTTTGCCCTTGGAATAGTCACCGGAATAACCCTCGAGTTCCAGTTCGGGACAAACTGGTCGCGCTACTCGGCTTTTGTGGGGGATATTTTCGGAGCCCTTCTTGCCATAGAAGCCTCAGCAGCCTTTTTTCTTGAATCGACTCTTATAGGCGTCTGGGTTTTTGGTTGGAGAAAACTCTCTCCGAAAGTTCACGCTTTAGTTATGTGGCTTATCGCAGGCGCCTCCACGCTTTCTGCCGCCTGGATAATTATTGCAAACTCATGGATGCAGCATCCGGTAGGCTATATATTAAGGAACGGACGAGCCGAACTGGCTGATTTCTCCGCAGTAGTGTTTCAGAAATTTGCTTTTCTTCAGTTTTTTCACACAATCAGCGCAGCCTACATAGTAAGCTCCTTTTTTATCATGGGTGTGAGCGCATATCACATACTTAAAAAACAGAATGTGGAATCTTTTTCAAAATCCTTTAAAACCGCCCTGCTCTTCGGACTGATTTGTTCACTGTTTATCGTGGTTGAAGGCGATTTTCACGGATCGGATGTTTCTGAAAAGCAACCCGCAAAACTTGCTGCCATGGAATCTTTATGGGAGACAACCCGGAGGGCGCCTGTTTATCTGTTTGCATTTCCTGATGAAGAGAATGAGAAAAATATGATCCAAATCGGAGCTATGCCGGGTCTTTTAAGTTTTCTTGCATATAAAGATATAAATGCGGAAGTAAAAGGCCTGAAAGATTTTCCGAAAGATGAAAGACCTCCGGTATTCATTACTTCCATGGCATTTAAAGGCATGGTAGGGCTTGGTCTTTATTTCATTTTTATTACGATTTATGGCTGGTTTAAACGAAACAAGCTTGCCGAGAACCGCTTATATTTAATAATAATGTTTTTCTCCATTCCTCTGCCGTATATTGCAACTGAACTAGGATGGGTACTGGCAGAAGTAGGCAGGCAACCGTGGATAGTATACGGCATAATGAAAACATCAGACGCGGTATCACCGGTTGCTTCTTCACAAGTTCTTCTTTCTCTTATAGCTTTTATACTTGTTTATGGGATTTTGGGGATAGCAGGATTTTATCTGATCATAAAAAACGCTAAAAAGAATCCTGTTTTATAAGCCGGTCGACCCTCAAGGTCCATCAGCATGCCGGCTGTGTTTATTAAGCCCCGGCCCGGTTAAACATAGTATTATGTAAAAATATCAAGGAGACGGACGGACATTTAAGGTTATTTGGAGGAATCATGGATCTTCAGACAATTTGGTTTTTACTCTGGGGTTTGCTCTGGGCTGTTTATTTTATGACTGACGGATTTGATTTCGGTATCGGCATCCTATATCCTTTTTTAGGGAAAACCGAGTCCGAAAAGCGTTTGATGATCAATTCCATAGGCCCCTTGTGGGACGGAAATGAGGTCTGGCTTATTACAGCTGGCGGAGTCACTTTTGCTGCATTTCCACTAGCCTATTCCGTTATGTTCTCTTCGCTTTACTCGGGCCTGATGCTCATTCTTTTTGGACTTATTCTTCGCGGAGTCGCTTTCGAGTTCAGAGGCAAGGTTGATAACAAAATCTGGCGTAATATATGGGATATTTGTATTTTTGCAGGGAGCCTGCTTCCAGCTCTTCTTTTCGGAATCGTATTTGCCAATATATTCAAAGGCCTTCCGATTGATGAGGCCGGAATATTTCAGGGCTCGTTTTTGGATCTGTTGAATTTATACGGGCTTCTTGGAGGACTGCTGTTTTTGCTTCTTTTTCTTTTTCACGGGTCCCTCTGGTTGTCCATTAAAACCGAGAATGATCTGAATAAAAGAGCTATATCGACTGCCGTCAGGGTTTGGCCGCTTCTTTTAATAACTGCTGTGCTGTTTTTAGGCGCGAGCTGGTTTTATACTAAACTGTATGACAACTTTTTGGCAAGGCCGGCCCTCTTTCTGGATATTCTTCTGACTGTTGCGGCCCTGTTTGCTTCAATTTTTTTTATTAAAAGAAAAAATCTTTTCAAGGCATGGTTCTCATCCTCAATCATAATTGCCGGATCCGTTTTTTTCGGCATAATAGGGCTGTATCCCGACATACTTCCGTCAGGTATCAGCCCCGGCTTCAGCATCACGGCGTATAATGCATCCTCCAGCCAGCTTACTTTAAAGATAATGCTGGTTGTAGTAATTATTTTCATCCCGGCCGTGATTGCATACCAGGCTTGGACATATAATCTTTTCAAAGGAAAAGTGACTGAAAAAGATCTCTCATATGATGAAGCATATTAATTTTAAGGATTTGATTATGTACAAAACAGCGACTTTGATCTTGTTTGCGGCAGCTGTTCTTCTTTTTTCAACTCTTTTATGGGCGCAGAATAA